>JALERP010000195.1 GCA_022764085.1 Prevotella sp. | reverse complement strand
TGGCTGCACTTTGACTTCGTCTTCCTCTGTCGCGACTCGGGATAGCACGAGCAAGCTCGGCTCTCCGCTCACTGCTCCATCGGTTCGGAATAGCTCAAGCAAGCTTGGCTCTTCTCTCGGTTTGCGCAGCAATTCTTAATTCTTAACTCTTAATTCTTAATTTGAACACAGAGTCACAGAGTTTTAAGATTCTCTGTATCTTCTGATAACTTATAAATTATATCCTCTGTGCCTCTGTGTCTCTGTGTTTATTTAACTCTTAATTTTTAATTCTTAATTCTTCCTATAGTATCCCTGTGTCTTGTCCTTGAACCTTAGGACGAGGGTGTCGGGGCGGAGAAGGACGATGTCGGCAGTGTCGATGCCTTGCTTTTTCGTTTCAAGAAGCAGTTGACCGTTGTATATACGCCATTCGCTGTAAATCTTCTGCTTGGGATACTCCACAGGACTCATGTCGTCAGATGTCTCTACGCGCATCATCATACCTATAGGCAATACCGTGTTTGTTCCCTTAATTTCAAATCCAAACTCCTTAGGTACCAAGAACTTCTGCTTGATGGAGTCGGGCATGTCAGCCATCATCCTCCTTTGCAGTCTCTTGGGCATCTTATCCAAGTCACGGAACTTAGGCATGAACGTGTTGCACCACGAGCCTTTCAAATCTTCGAGGTCAATCACCTGCAAAGCCTCGTCCTTGTCCATGGGATTGATGTTGATGGCAAGTCGGTCGCCTATTTTCGGACGTCCATATACCCTGCCATTGTGTCGTGCGTCGATAATCTCATATCTCACAGGGTCGCCCCCCTCGTATGGCAGAAACACTACAACAGAGTCGGTGCATCCATCGCAAGCCAGTCCATAAAGCGTGGAGTCTCCTTTCTCCTTATTATATATGCTATATGCCATGGAATCCTCAGCCGAAACATCCATGTCTGCTCCCTTAGACGTTTTGCCGCCGCATGCCGACATGGCGGCGATGATAGCGGCAGATAGTGTAATATTAAATAATGTATTCTTCATCCTTTTTTTGTTTTTGGGCGCAAAGTTATATTATTTTGAGTTAACGACCAAATAAAAACGAAAAAATATTTGGTGGAATGTAATTAATTCCATATCTTTGCAGCAGATTTAAATAGGAGATTAAAGTATGAAAAAGAAAATTCAGTTTAGTCTCGTTTATCGAGATATGTGGCAGTCCTCGGGCAAGTTTCAGCCCCGCAAGGACCAATTGGAGCGCATAGCTCCCGTCATTGTTGAGATGGGATGTTTTGCGCGAGTAGAAACTAACGGCGGAGCGTTTGAACAAGTGAACCTGCTTGCCGGCGAGAACCCCAATGATGCCGTTCGCGCCTTTTGCAAGCCTTTCAACGAGGCCGGCATAAAGACCCACATGCTCGACCGCGGTCTGAATGCGCTCAGGATGTACCCAGTGCCCGACGATGTGCGCCAGCTTATGTATAAGGTGAAGCACGCACAGGGTGTTGACATTCCCCGTATCTTCTGCGGCCTGAACGATGTGAGAAACATCATCCCCAGTATCAAGTGGGCTGCCGAGGCGGGAATGACTCCGCAGGCTACCCTCTGTATCACCTCGTCGCCGATTCACACCGTGGATTATTACAGTGCCATTGCCGACAAGCTCATCGAGGCGGGTGCCCCGGAGATTTGCCTGAAGGACATGGCGGGTATAGGACAGCCTGCCATGCTTGGTGCGCTTACCAGGAAGATTAAGGAAAATCATCCCGACGTCATCATACAGTATCACGGTCATTCCGGTCCAGGACTCTCCATGGCATCCATACTGGAGGTGTGCAACAACGGAGCCGACATCATCGACACAGCCATTGAGCCGCTGAGCTGGGGTAAGGTGCATCCCGACATCATCTCGGTGCAGAGTATGCTGAAGAACGAGGGCTTCGACGTTCCCGAAATAAATATGAACGCTTATATGCACGCCCGTTCGCTCACACAGGAGTTCATCGACGAGTGGCTCGGCTACTTCATCAATCCTGCCAACAAGCACATGTCGTCGCTGCTGCTCGGATGCGGTCTGCCTGGCGGTATGATGGGTTCTATGATGTCCGACCTTGGTGGCATACACAGCATCATCAACAAGTTGCGCAAGGGCAAGGGACAGCCGGAATTGTCAATCGACGATATGCTCGTCAAACTGTTTGACGAGGTGGCATACGTTTGGCCGCGAGTAGGTTATCCACCACTCGTAACACCGTTCTCGCAGTATGTCAAGAACATAGCCTTGATGAACCTACTCACCATAGAGCAGGGCAAGGGACGCTTTGTGATGATGGACGACTCGATGTGGGGAATGATTCTCGGGAAGAGCGGAAATGTGCCGGGAGAGATTGACCCCGAGCTCATCGAACTGGCAAAGAAGCAGAAGCGAGAGTTCACCAACGATGATCCGCATACGCTTATTCCCAATGCCCTTGACGGATTCCGCAAGGAAATGGCTGACAACGGCTGGGATTTGGGACAGGATGACGAGGAACTTTTCGAACTTGCCATGCATCCCGAGCAGTATCGCAACTACAAGAGCGGACAGGCGAAGAAGAACTTCCTTGCCGACCTGCAGAAGGCAAAAGACGCGAAGCTTGGTGCTCAGCTCACTCCCGAACAGCTTGCGGCATTCAAGCATGCCAAGGCTGATGCGGTCATAGCTCCCGAGGCAGGTCATCTCTATTGGCAGTTCACTGGTGACGGTGAATGTTCACGCACCCTCGAACCGTTTATCGGCAAGGAATACAAGGAAGGCGATGTCTTCTGTCATATCCAGACCAAGTGGGGCGAGATTATCCCCGTGCCTGCCGCCCTTGGAGGCAAGGTAGTGGAGATAGTTGCCAAGCAGGGCAAGCAGATAAGGCGCGGCGACACTATCGCATGGATTGAGAGGGAGGAAAGGAGTTGAGAATTAAGAGTTAAAAATTAAGAGTTAAGAGTTAAATAAAACACAGAGACACAGAGGCACAGAGGATATAATTTTTAAGTTATCAGAAGATACAGAGAATTATAAACTCTGTTACTCTGTGTTCAAAATAGAATTAAAAGTTAAGAGTTAAGAATTAAAAGTTAAGGATTTTAACACAAAGAAACAAAGGAACAAAGTTTTTTCCTGATACAAAGATAACAAGCGACTTAAAAGTCGCCACAAAGCCTTGCGGCAGAGGAGCCTCCTAATCCCCCGAGGGGGACTTGCATTGCGGCAGAAAACTTTGTGGGCTTTGTAAAGCAGCTTTAGCTGCTCTTTGTATCTTCCGCACCCGAAAAAAAACTCAGTGTCTCAGTGCCTCTGTGTTCAAAAAAAAACAACGAGAGCCCCCCTAATCCCCCGAGGGGGACTTGCATTGCGGCAGATAACTCTGTGTCCTCTGTAAAGCAGCTTTAGCTGCTCTCTGTATCTTCCGCACCCGCAAAAAATCTCAGTGTCTCTGTGTCTCTGTGTTCAAAAAAAACAACGAGAGCCCCCCTAATCCCCCGAGGGGGACTTGTATTGCGGCAGATAACTCTGTGTCCTCTTTAAAAGCAGCTTTAGCTGCTCTCTGTATCTTCCGTACCCGAAAAAACTCAGTGTCTCTGTGTCTCTGTGTTCAAAAAAAAACGAGGAAGTCCCCCTCGGGAGATTAGGGGGGATGGGGGCTTCCTCTGCCGCAAGGCGAGTGTTTGACAAAAAATAACAGAAAATTGAAAGAATACGTAAAAGAATTATTTGATAAATACTATCCGGAGGGAAATAAGAATAAAGAGGAAACCATGTTGCGCCAACTATTGCTGAAGCACAGTCGCGACGTGGCTGACAAAGCCCTCAGGATAGTGGATGCACATCCGGAACTCCACCTCTACAGGCAGTTTGTCGAGGATGGGGCTTTGTTGCATGACATAGGAATATATCTGACCGATGCCCCGGGAATACACTGCCACGGTTCCCGTCCGTATATCGAGCACGGTAGGGCAGGGGGCGAACTGCTCCGTAAGGAGGGATATGAGGCCTTGGCACGGGTGTGTGAGAGGCATACAGGTACCGGGCTTCCGGGCTATGAGCCAGAGACAATGGAAGAGCAAGTTATCTGTTATGCCGACAAGTTCTTCTCGAAATCTCATCCCGACAGAGTAAGGACAGTGGAGCAAACTGCCCAAAGTCTGAGGAAATTTGGCGAGGAAGGAGTGGAAAAGTTCATGAAATGGGCAAAAATGTTCGAGAATGAGTGTTAAAAAACTGAAAGCATAACGATATTCGCCGAAATATCAGTAATTTTGCAGCCGTGAAGAAAATTACGTTCATATTACTGATGTTGTTCGCCTTCATTTTTGTGTGGGCGTCCATGGAATCCTTGTCTTTCCCGCAAGACAAGAGAGGACGAGTCGTTTCCGCTCTTGCGGCTGACTCTGTACCTGTGGACACCATAATTGAAAAAGGTGGAATAGCCAAAGCTGAACAGAAAAGAAACAAGCCTCTTGAGCCGGACACCACGTTGATGGATTCCCTGCAGCTCGCCATTTACAAATACAACAAGGCTATTGACGACTCAATAGCCCTTGACAGTATCAACCGTCAAAAAAAGAACGGTATCGACGCCCCCGTGCAGTATGTTGCCAACGACTCGCTTGTTTATGAAGGGGCTTCGGGTATGGCATATCTCTTTGGAGAGTCAAATGTGAAATATGAGGATATGGACCTCAAGAGCGAGGAGATATACATGTGTCTCGACAGCAGTCTTGTACATGCCCGCGGCGGCAAGGATTCCACAGGTGTGGATTTTGGCACTCCCGTCTTTGTTATGGGCAAGGATACCTACGAGACTGATTCCATGTCATTTAACTTCAAGACAAAGAAAGGTCTCATCAGCAACGTTTATACCGAGCAGGACGACGGTTTCCTCACCAGCGAACTGTCAAAGCGCAACTCCAAGGGTGAACTCTTCCTGCAGCACGGACGTTACACTACGTGTGATGACCCTCATCCCGATTTTTATATCGCCATGTCGAGAGCCAAGGTCACTCCTGGAAAGAAGGCAGTGATGGGACCCGCTTATCTCGTGGTTGCCGACGTACCCCTGCCGCTTGCTATACCCTATGGCTTCTTCCCGTTCAGCAAGAGTTATTCGAGCGGACTGATTATGCCTACATACGGCGACGAGACTGAGCGCGGATTCTATCTGCGTGACGGTGGATATTACTTTGCCATAAGCGACAAGATAGACCTAAAGGTATTGGGTGAGATATATACCAAGGGTTCGTGGGGACTCTCGGCTGCAAGCAACTATAAGAAGAGATACAGGTACAGCGGCTCGTTCTTTGCCAGCTATCAGAACACCATCAACGGCGAGAAGAATATGCCCGACTATAGTAAACAGACGAGTTTTAAGATACAGTGGAGCCACCGTCAGGATGCCAAGGCAAACCCCTTCCGCACACTCTCGGCAAGCGTCAACTTCGCCACCAGCAGTTATGAGCGCAACAACCTCACCTCGATGTACAATCCGCAGAGCTACTCGCAGACAACACGTACTTCTTCTGTGTCCATGAGCAACACGTTCTCGAGCATAGGCATGACGCTGAGCACAACAATGAACCTCAGCCAGAACATGCGCGACTCAACCATCTCCATGACATTGCCCGACCTCAACATCTCCATAAGCCGTTTCTATCCTTTCAAGCGAAAGAAGATGGCGGGAAAGGAACGTTGGTATGAGAAAATATCGATGAGCTATACCGGTCAGCTCTCCAATTCTATAACAACCAAGGAGGACAGGCTGCTGCATTCCAGTCTGAGCCGAGACTGGCGCAACGGTATGCAGCACAGTATTCCCGTGAGCGGCAACTTCACCCTGTTCAACTATCTGAACATCAATCCGTCGATCAACTTCACCGACCGTATGTACCTGAACAAGATTAACCGTTCGTGGGACGAGGCGGCACAGAAGGAGGTGACAGATACCATCGACGGTTTCTATAACATTTACAACTGGAGCATGAGTGTGAGCGCATCAACCAAGCTCTATATCTTCTATACTCCGTGGAGAAAGCTCTTCGGCGACAAAATCAAGACCATACGCCACGTCTTCACTCCTCAGGTAAGTTTCAATTATGCCCCCGACTTCAGCAGCAGCCGTTATGGATATTACGAGACATACCAAAAGACTGATGCCAACGGCAACGTGTCGCTCGTGGAATATTCTCCCTATTCCAACGGACTATACGGAGTTCCCGGAAAAGGCAAAACGGGAAGCCTCTCGGTGGATATTTCCAACAACATCGAAATGAAGATAAAGTCGGACGCCGACTCCACGGGCGAGAAGAAGATAAGTCTTATTGACGAGTTGGGAGCCTCGATGTCATACAACTTTGCCACGGACATCAGGCCGCTGAGTGACCTCAGCACGCGCCTGCGACTGAAGCTCACCAAGAGTTACACGCTTAACCTGAATGCGGTATTTGCCTCGTATGCCTACGAACTTGACGAGAACGGCAGGCCTTATCTCTCCAACACCAAGACGTTGTGGGGTATGGGTAAGTTCGGACGATTCCAGGGTATGTCGCAGAATATCTCATACACGCTCGACAATACCAAGGTGGGCAATTTCTTCAAGTGGTTGAGAGGAGAAAAAGTTGACAAGAAGAAGGGCAGCAACCGCGACGATGAAGACGAGGAAGACGAGTTCAACCGCGAGACCAACGAGGATGACGACATGCAGCGCGGTCAGCGCGGGGCACGCAAGGAGAACGCCGGAAAGGCGGAGACCGACGAGGACGGATATATGAAGTTCAGCATACCTTGGTCGCTCAGTTTCGGTTATGGTATCTCAATGCGCGAGAACACCGGCGGCAACTTCAACTACGACAAGATGCGATATCCATACAAGTTTACGCAGACGCTCAACTGTAGCGGAAACATACGATTGTCTGACGGATGGAACATCAGTTTCTCCTCAGGTTATGACTTTGAGAACAAGAAAATCTCAATGACCACGGCATCTCTTGGACGTGACCTCCACTGCTTCAACATGTCGTGCCAACTGGTGCTTGCTCCTTATACGAGCTACAATTTCTCATTCCGCTGTAATGCCGCCACGCTCACTGACGCGCTCAAGTATGACAAGCGCAGCAGCTACAGCAATGCGGTGCAGTGGTACTAAATTGAATTAAGAATTAAGAGTTATGAGTTAAATAAACACAGAGACACAGAGGCACAGAGGATATAATTTTTAAGTTGTCAGAAGATACAGAGAAATATAAACTCTGTAACTCTGTGTTCAATCAAAAAACACAAAGAAACAAAGGAACAAAGTTTTTTCCTAGATACAAAGATAACAAGCGACTTAAAAGTCGCCACAAAGCCTTGCGGATAGAATACTTTGCGGATGAAAAAACTTCGTGGACTTTGTAAAGCAGCTTTAGCTGCTCTTTGTATCTTCCGCTACCGAAAAAAAGACATAGTGTCTTTGTTTCTTTGTGTTTAAAAATAAAAAACTCCGTGGCTCTGTGCCTCTGTGTTCAAATAGAATTAAGAGTCAAATAGAATTAAAAATAAAAAATTAAAAATTAAGAGAATATGTCTCTGCATGAAATATACGCAATATACTATTTTTCTTAATTTTTAATTCTTAATTCTTAATTAAAAAGAAGTAATATGGCAGAATTACCGGAATTAGTGAAAGACTTGGCACTCATTCTCGTTGTGGCGGGAACGGTGACCTTGCTGTTTAAGAAACTTAAGCAGCCGCTTGTACTTGGATATATCGTAGCCGGATTCATCGTGAGTCCGCAGATGCCATACACCATGTCGGTGATGGACCGTGCCGATGTGCAGACATGGGCTGATATCGGTGTCATATTCCTGCTTTTCTCCCTTGGACTCGATTTCTCATTCAAGAAGATACTCAAGATGGGAGCGGCACCCGTGATAGCCTCGCTCACAATCATTTTCTGCATGATGCTCATTGGAGTCACAGTGGGCAATGCCTTCGGGTGGAGCCAGATGGACTGCATCTTCCTTGCGGGAATGTTGGCAATGAGTTCCACCACTATCATATATAAGGCGTTCGACGACATGGGACTGCGACAGCAGCATTTCGCATCGCTCGTCATGAGTGTGCTGATATTGGAGGACGTGCTGGCAATCGTGATGATGGTGATGCTATCGGCAGTAGCCACGGGCAGCAATCCCGACGGCGGACAGATGATAGGCAGTGTGCTGCGCATCGGTTTCTTCCTTATACTGTGGTTTGTGGTGGGTATATCGCTCATACCTATGTTCCTGCGCTCCGTGCGCAAGCTCATCAGCGACGAGACACTCCTCGTGGTGTCGCTCGGACTATGTTGCCTTATGGCGGTGATATCCACACAGGTGGGGTTCTCCAGTGCCTTTGGAGCATTCGTAATGGGCAGTATCTTGGCGGAGACCGTCGAGGCTGAGAAGATTATAAAGGTGGTGGAGCCGGTGAAGAATCTCTTCGGAGCCGTATTTTTCGTGTCGGTGGGTATGCTTGTCGAACCGGCGGTGCTTGTTGAGTATGCATTGCCGATAGCAGTTATTGTATTGGCAATCCTGTTCGGACAGTCCATCCTTGGTTCGTTTGGTTATTTGCTCAGCGGTCAGACCTTGAAGACCGCCATGCGTTGCGGATTCTCTATGGCACAGATAGGAGAGTTCGCGTTTATCATCGCCAGTCTTGGACTTTCGCTTGGCGTGATAGGCAAGTTTCTCTATCCCGTAGTGGTGGCAGTGTCGGTAATCACCACCTTCCTCACCCCATATATGATACGTGCATCCGAGCCGTGTTATAGCATGCTTGAGCGTCGGTTGCCCGAGAAATGGATTGTCACGCTCAACCATATCACGCTTGCCCATCCTTCGGGCAAGGGAGCCAAGAACAACTGGAAGCACCTGCTGCGCCAGATGATTGTAAACACCGTCATATATACCATCTTGTCGGTGACGGTGGTGGCACTGATGCTCACCCTCTTCCTGCCTTTCATACGCCATGTGCTGGTGGGGTGGCATTGGACGGCAAACTTCATCTGCGGCTCACTTACCGTGCTCTTCATAGCCCCGTTCCTGCGTGCCATGATTATGAAGAAGAACCATAGCGACGAGTTCAAGGCTCTGTGGGCGGAAAGCCGTATCAACCATCTGCCGCTCATCTTCACAATAATCGTGAGGGTTGTCATAGCCAGCAGTTTCGTGTTCTATGTATGCAACTATCTCAGCCGGTTTGCCAATGCCCTCATCATAGCCATTGCCGTGGCGGTGGTGCTGATAATGATAATGTCGCGCAGTCTCAAGCACAGCAGCATCCGCCTTGAGCGTATGTTCGTGCAGAACCTACGCTCGCGCGACATCGAGGCGCAGGTGCATGGACGCAAGCGTCCGCTCTATGAGGGACACCTGCTCGACCGCAATGTACACATGTCGGATGTGGATGTGCCTATGGACTCCATGTGGTCGGGCAAGACGTTGCTTCAGCTCGAACTGCGCCAACGCTTTGGAGTGCATGTGAGCAGCATCCTGCGTGCAGACCGCCGCATAAACATCCCCGACGGCAAGACATTGGTATTCCCGGGCGACAGGTTGCAGGTGATTGGGGCAGACAGCCAATTGGCAAAACTGGCAGAGGCTTTGCAACATGAGGTGTATGGTTCAGACCCCGACATAGAGACGAAGTCGATGCGCTTGCGCCAGATGGCCATCACCGGAGGCAGTCCCTTGCTTGGCGTCACCCTGCGCGAGAGCGGCATACGCAGCAGATATAACTGCATGGTGGTGGGAATAGAGGAAGGTGAGGAAAACCTCTCGCAGATGGCTCCCGACCGCAAGTTTGGGAAGGGCGACATAATATGGATAGTAGGTGAGGAGAGACACCTCGCCGAGTTGTTGGACAAATAAATAATTATAGATATGAGAGAAAAACTTTTATCGATGATGCTCTTTGCGGCTACAGCCGCATCGGCACAACAAGGGCCATTGTGGATGCGTTATCCAGCAATATCGCCCGACGGCAAGCAGATTGCCTTTGCATATAAGGGAGACCTGTTCTGTGTGGACGCCAATGGAGGCAAGGCACGCCAGTTGACAACCAATCCTGCATACGACTACAAACCCGTATGGAGTCCTGACGGAACAAAGATTGCCTTCGCAAGCAACCGCGAGGGGAGTTTCGACGTGTATGTAGTGGATGCCCGTGGCGGTGAGCCTCGTCGTCTTACCACCAACAGTGCGGGTGAGATTCCTGTGACATGGCGCGACAATAGCCATATCGTCTTCCAGTCGTCGGTGATGCCAACTCCCGAGTCGATAATCTTTGCCGGCAGCTTTGTCGAGGAATATGAGGTGGACCTGGATGGACATCGTCCCACCTTGTTCTCGACGTTGCAGATGGATGACATCAGCATCAACAGCCGGGGGGAGATACTATATCACGACAACAAGGGATATGAAGACAAGTGGCGCAAGCATCACACTTCGCCCATCGCACGTGATATATGGCTCAACAAGGACGGGGCATTCAAGAAGCTCACCTCGTTTGCCGGCGAGGACCGCAATCCAGTGTGGAGCGCCGACGGCGACTCGTATTATTACCTCAGTGAGCAGGACGGCACCTTTAATATATATATAAATAAGGTGTCGGGCGGCACACCGCGCCAGCTCACCCGCTTCAGCGGAAATCCGGTGCGTTTCCTTTCATCATCCGCCGACGGCAAGCTCTGCTTCGGATATGACGGTGAGATATACACCCTCGTCCCCGGACAGCAGCCAGCAAAGGTGGCTATAGAAGTTATTGCCGACCGCAATGACCGCGACCTCGTGAGACAGATTAACGGATATGGGGCTACGGAAATATCCGTGTCGCCCAACGGCAAGGAGATAGCCTTCGTGATGCATGGTGACGTGTATGTGACATCGGTGGAATACCGCACCACCAAGCGCATCACCGACACTCCCGAACAGGAGCGCGACATCTGTTTCGCTCCCGACGGGCGCAGTGTGGTTTATGCCTCGGAGAGAGGCGGTGTCTGGCAGATATACGCCACATCAATCAAGGACAAGGACGAGAAGTCGTTCACCTACGCCACGGAACTCACCGAAGAACGTCTCACCAATACCAATATCACATCCCAAATGCCGCAGTATAGTCCCGACGGCAAGATGGTGGCATATTTCGAGGACCGCAGCGACCTGCGCGTCATCAACCTCAAGTCGAAGGATGTCACCACAGTGCTCGATGGCAAGAACGTATATTCATACCAAGACGGAGACCTGTTCTTTGAATGGAGTCCCGACAGCCGTTGGCTTATCTCAAGCTATATGGGAGGCGGAGGATGGAACAGTGCCGACATAGCACTCGTTGACGCATCGGGCAAGAAGGCTCCCTTCAACCTCACCAACAGCGGATATAGCGAGGGCAGGGCAAGATGGGCGCTCGACGGCAAGGCCATACTCTTCAGCAGCGACCGGGCCGGATTCCGCAGCCATGGCAGTTGGGGGTCAGAAGATGATGCCTACCTTATGTTCTTCGACCTCGATGCATACGACTATTTCCGCATGACCAAGGAGGAGGCGGAGATTGCCGACAAGAACGACAAGGACAAGAAGAAGGAAGAAGAGAAAAAGAAGGAGGAGGAGAAGAAGAACAAGGACGGCGAGGATGTGAAGGTGGAGAAGGTGAAGGCCTTGGAACTCGACCTCGACAACTGTCGCGACCGCATACTGCGTCTAACCAACAACTCGTCGCGTCTCGGTGATGCCATACTTGCCAAGGACGGCAAAAAACTCTATTATATGACACGTTTTGAGGCTGGTTACGACCTGTGGGTGAAGGACCTGCGCGAGGGAAACACAAGGATTCTCGCCAAGGGTGTGGGAAACGGTGCACTCAATATGGACAAGGAAGGCAAGTCGGTGTATCTGTGCAATGGCGGTATCAAGAAGATCGACCTCGGCAACGGCTCCACTAAGAACATCGACTTCGAGGCATGGTTCAATATGAAGCCATACGAGGAGCGGCAGTATCTCTTCGACCATGTTTGGCGCCAGGTGAAGGACAAGTTCTATGATGTAAATCTGCATGGAGTGGATTGGGAGGCCAAGCGCAATACCTACGAGAGATTCCTGCCATATATCAACAACAACTTCGACTTTGCCGAGATGCTCAGCGAGATGCTCGGCGAACTTAACGCATCGCATACAGGATGCCGTTATTATGCCGGTGGAGCATCGTTATCTACACCCTCGCTCGGACTCTTCCTCGACGAGAAGTGGACTGGCGACGGACTGAAGGTTAAGGAAGTAATCAAGCGCGGGCCGTTTGCAGTGAAGAACACGGGAGTTAAGTCCGGAGACATTATCGAGAGCATCGACGGTGTGAAGATTGTTGCAGGAGCCGACTACAACGCGTTGCTCGACGGCAAGGCCGGCAAACCGGTGCGCATCGGCATTAAGGGCAAGCATGATGCTGTAGTAATCAAGCCTATAACAATGGGAGCACTCAAAGAGTTGCTCTATAAGCGTTGGGTTGACCGCAATCGTGCCTTTGTAGATAGCATCTCGGGCGGACGCATTGCCTACGTGCATGTGAAGGCAATGGACAGCCAGAGCTTCCGTAAGGTGTATGAGGAACTGCTCAGCGAGAGAAACCGCAACCGTGACGCCGTGGTGGTTGACGAGCGTCATAACGGAGGAGGATGGTTGCACGATGACCTCTGCACCTTGCTCAGCGGCAAGGAGTACCAGCAGTTTGTGCCACGCGAGAGATATATCGGAAGTGACCCCTTCAACAAGTGGACAAAACCCTCGTGCGTGCTGATATGCGAGGACGACTACAGCAACGGACACGGATTCCCGTGGGTGTATAAGGAGTTGGGCATAGGCAAACTCATCGGTACTCCCGTTGCAGGCACCATGACTGCCGTATGGTGGGAGACAATGATGGACCGCTCGCTCGTATTCGGCATACCCCAGGTGGGCTGTCGCGACATGCGCGGGGTATATGGCGAGAACACCACACTCCATCCTGATATCGAGGTATATAACACTCCCGAGGACTACATCAATGGCTACGACCGCCAACTCGAAAGGGCAGTGCGCGAGCTGATGAAGTAAATAAGGATGATATATAACAACAAACGCCAGATGTATTCTGTTACATCTGGCGTTTGTTGTTGTGAACCCGATGGGATTCAAACCCATGACCTTCAGAACCGGAATCTGACGCTCTATTCAGCTAAGCTACGGGTCCCAATAAAAGGGTTTCCGCATACACGGAATCTTGCCTTATCCGCAAATTCACTGCAAAGGTAACAAAAAAACGTGATACCTGCAAATTTTTTTCTGTTTTTCTTATTTATTTCTCTGTATCTACGGATAACTTTATTATGATTTTCTTAGTAACTCCGTGCCTCTATGTTTAAAATAAGATGCAAAATGCAAGCCGATAATTAAAAAATCATGTCAATATGCAAAATAATCGGCGAAAAAGTTTGCAAATTAATAGAAAAGTAGTACCTTTGCAGCGCAAAATAAGAATTAACGCAAACTGAAATGAGTAAACTGATCAAACCGCAAGGTTACACTGCCCTGCTCGACATGGTACAAACCGAGCATGGCATCAAGCAGATTAAGGAGTTCTTCCAGCAGAACCTGTCAACCGAACTCCGTCTGCGTCGAGTGACAGCACCGTTGTTCGTGCTTCAGGGACTCGGTATCAACGACGACCTCAATGGTGTGGAACGCGCCGTGACGTTCCCCATAAAGGACCTTGGCGACGCCAAGGCTGAGGTGGTACACTCGCTTGCCAAGTGGAAGCGACTGTCGCTCGCCGAAAACAAGATTGAACCTGGATATGGTATTTACACCGACATGAACGCCATACGTGCCGACGAGGAACTCGACAATCTCCACTCACTGTATGTTGACCAGTGGGACTGGGAGGCTGTCATACGTCCTGAGCAGCGCACCGTGGCTTTCCTAAAGAATGTCGTTGAGCGTATCTATGCCGCAATACGCCGCACGGAGTATCTCGTATGCGAGAACTATCCCTGCATCAAGCCTTTCCTGCCCGAGAAGATTACCTTCGTACACAGCGAAGACCTTCTTGCGATGTATCCCGACAAGTCGCCAAAGGAGCGCGAGGATGCCATCTGCGAGAAATACGGTGCCGTCTTCCTCATTGGTATCGGAGGCAAGTTGGCTAATGGCGAGAAGCACGACGGACGCGCTCCCGACTATGACGACTGGACAACGGTGGGCGAGAACAATAAGGCAGGGCTCAACGGCGACATATTGATATGGTATCCAGTTCTCGGACGCTCGTTTGAGTTGTCGTCAATGGGTATCCGTGTGAACAAGGAAGCCCTCTTGCGCCAGCTCAGAATCGAGGACAAGGAAGAGCGTTTGCAACTCTATTTCCACAAGAAGTTGCTCAACGGCGAGTTGCCAGAGAGCATCGGCGGAGGTATCGGTCAGAGCCGCCTGTGTATGGTGCTCCTCCACAAGGCCCACATCGGCGAGATACAGGCAAGTATATGGCCCGATGACATGCGCAAGGAGTGCAAGGACATGGGAATGAATCTTATTTAGTTTTAATGAATATTATGTTCGTTCGAAAGCTTTGAGCGGAGATTCAAAGCCTTCGAATCTCCGTTCAAAGCTTTCGGATGGACATACAAAGCCTTTTGTGAATACAGGAGTTGCCTTATTGATATCATTAGTCAACTTAACTTATGACAGTTTCATAATAGCTGTTATAATAGTTTCATAATAGCTGTTCTTTTAGCATAACAACAGCTGTCCATACAACTTTACGACAGTACTCCATACATCATGTGCTTAGAGAACATAAAACCAATATAACACTCTTCCTTATGCCAAAGTATATACTACAGGAAATGCCCGACATGCAGGGCGAGGGTAAGCGCAAGGTTTATCCCAAGCTTGATGCCTACAGATTGCTCGACACAGAGGATTTCGTCAAGGAAATCCACAACTATCATCATGTCTATTCTCCAAGTCTCATTGAGTCGGTGCTGATGGATGTGGCCGACGTGCTCAGGCGTAAGCTATCCGACGGATATACCGTGAAGATTGACGACATAGGCACATTCTCACTCTCGCTTGCGTTCAACGACAATAAGTCCGACGAGCTCCTCCGCGACGACGACCGAATGATGAGGCGAGGAGTGGAGGTGAGCAACATCAACTTCAAGGCCGACCCCAAGTTCCTCAAGCGACTGAAGCGCGAGACTCACTTGGAGCGCGAGATGCCGGGAGTAAAGAAAATTACAAAATGCGAATACACCCGTGAGCAGCGTATCGAGCGTGCCATGACGGTAATAAAGCGTAATGGATTCATCACCCTCACCGACTATGCCTCTATCAACACCCTCAGCCGCACATACGCATCACAAGACCTCAAGGAAATCAGTTCCGACCCCACCTCACCCATCACTTCAGCAGGCCGTGGGAGCCACAAGGTGTGGGTGAGGAGGATATAACATTGTGATAAAAAAACATAAAACGCAACAGAATACTTGGTTATATCATGGGAAAACACTATCTTTGCAATCGAAACGGGGAGTTCCGAACTCGTGGTTACGTAAATATATTCAACAGATATGAGATTCTACGACAGAAAAGAAGAACTGGATAAACTGCAAGAAATCAACAGTTTGTCTGAGCGTATGGCAAGGATGACCGTTATCACAGGACGGCGAAGAATAGGCAAAACCTCATTGGTGTTAAAGGCATACGAGAATGACGTTTTGCTTTATTTCTTCGTCTCTCGAAAGACGGAGGCAGAATTATGTCGTGACTTCGCCGACGAGATAACGCAAAAGCTACATCTGCCGATTCTTGGCACACCTACACGCTTTGCCGATATCTTCACCTATCTGATGCAACTGGCAAAGACACGTCATTTCATACTTATGATTGACGAGTTCCAGGAATTCAGACGAGTAAACAACT
>JALERP010000188.1 GCA_022764085.1 Prevotella sp. | reverse complement strand
TGGCTGCACTTTGACTTCGTCTTCCTCTGTCGCGACTCGGGATAGCACGAGCAAGCTCGGCTCTCCGCTCACTGCTCCATCGGTTCGGAATAGCTCAAGCAAGCTTGGCTCTTCTCTCGGTTTGCGCAGCAATTCTTAATTTTTAATTCTTAACTCTTAATTTGAACACAGAGTCACTGAGTTTTTTCTCTGTATCTTCAGATAACTTAAAAATATATCCTCTGTGCCTCTGTGTCTCTGTGTTTAATTAACTCTTAACTCCTAATTCTTAATCTGTATTTAATCCCTCTTGCTACCGAAGATACGGAGCAGATAGATGAAGAGGTTGATGAAATCGAGATAGAGCGTCAGCGCACCGAGAAGGGCAAGCTTCTGAGATGACTCGCCCGCATCAGGGGCTTGCTGAAGCATCTGCTTGATTTTCTGAGAGTCGTATGCCGTAAGACCCACGAATATCAACACTCCCACATAGCTGCAAATCATGGTAAGACCGTCGCTGCCGATGAACATGTTCACGATAGTGGCAATAACCAAACCGATAAGAGCCATGAAAAGAATCTTGCCCACAGAGGTGAGGTCGGTCTTGGTGGTATAACCTATCAACGCCATCGCACCGAATGTGGCGGCAGTGATGAAGAACACACTAGTAATCGACGATGCCGTATAAATCAGGAATATCGACGAGAGCAAAGCTCCGTTAATCACTGAATATGCCACGAACATAAGTGTCGCCGTAGTGAGCGAGAGACGGTTGATGGCTGCACTGATACCGAAGACCAATGCAAGCTCTGCAATCACCAATCCCCACATCACAGCCGAATTGGAATATATTGCCATCAGTATGCCGGGACTGGTAGCAACACCGTATGCGGTGAGACCAGTTAGCACCATTGCAAGTGTCATCCATGTATAAACCTTGCGCATCAAAACAGGAAATGCGGCCTGCATCTCCAGATCGCGGTTTTGCGAAACCGCTCCATAATGAAAATCATTGTAGTTCATAATCTTCCTTTTTATTTTAAAAATTCGGGGACAAAGATACACTATTTTCCTCAAATAATCTACATTTTGCATTTAATTTTAATATCTTTAATGATTGATAAGGAAAAATTCTTTGCCATTTCACCATTTTTGAGTAATTTAGCCGCGATTTTGAAATAGCAATAAGAAATAAGGTAAATAAGAGTATATATGAATAATGAGGATATATCAATAAGACAAGGACGCCCCGAAGAGGCAGATCGCATCGCCGACTTAATCATCATGGCGATGACGGAGGAATGTTGCCTCCATTTCTGCGGGCCGAATCATGACATCCATGATTTCCGTCGTGTCATGTCATCTCTCGTAGCCCGCGATGACTCTCAATACAGTTATCTCAACACCCTCGTTGCTGTAGAAGAACCTGACTCCGTGCCGGGTGTGTCAGCTCATGGTCGTATTGTCGGTATCTGTGTCAGCTACGACGGCGGCTTGCTACACCAATTGCGACAGCCCTTCATCGACGCTGCCCTGAAGGAATGGGACATGGACCACAGTTCCATCCCCGACGAGACTCAAGCTGGCGAACTATATCTCGACTCACTTGCCGTAGATCCGGCTTATCGTGGGCGGGGCATCGCCAAGCTCCTGCTTCAGGCTTCCATACAAAAGGGCAAGGACATGAATCTCCCATCCACAGGACTTCTCGTTGATGTGGGCAATCCCAAGGCCGAGATATTATATAATAAGGTAGGATTCCAATATGCCGGAACCAACACATGGGGAGGGCACGGGATGAGACACCTTGTAATTAAGAATTAAGGAGCCCCAGCCCCCCTAATCCCCCGAGGGGGACTTGCATTGCGGCAGAGGAAGCCCTCCCGGCCCCCCTAATCCCCCGAGGGGGACTTGCGTTGCGGCAGATAACTCTGTGTCCTCTGTCAAGCAGCTTTAGCTGCTCTCTGTATCTTCCGCACCCGAAAAAACTCAGTGACTCTGTATCTCTGTGTTCAAATATAATTAAGAATTAAGAGTTAAGAGTTAAGAATTAAAAATTAAAAATTAAGATATGAAAGTTGGATTATTTATTCCTTGCTACGTCAACGCCATCTATCCAGAGGTGGGCGTGGCAACCTACAAACTGTTGAAACACCTGGGAGTGGATGTGGAATACCCACTCAACCAGACATGCTGCGGACAACCCATGGCCAATGCCGGATTCGAGAGAATGGCAAAGACCGAGGCCGAACACCTCGACAGCCTCTTCGCTCCCTTCGACTATGTCGTCGCCCCATCAGCCAGTTGCGCGGCATTCGTGAAAATCAACTATCCCCGCCTCCTCCATGGCGAACATGAATGTATGACATCCAAGAAAATCATGGATGTCGTCGAGTTTATCCACGACGTGGTGAAGCCCAAGAGCCTCCCTGGCAAGTTCCCGCATGTGGTGAGCGTACATAACTCCTGCCACGGAGTGCGCGAATTGGGACTCTCGTCGCCCAGCGAGCGCAACACTCCCAAGTTCTCGAAAATCAAAGACCTTCTCGCCTTGGTTGAAGGCATCACCGTCAAGGAGCCTGAGCGCGTTGACGAATGCTGCGGCTTCGGCGGAATGTTCTCAGTCGAGGAACCCGACGTATCGGTACAGATGGGCACCGACAAGATAGAACGACACATGGCCACCGGAGCCGAGTATATCACAGGCCCCGACTCCTCTTGCCTCATGCACATGCAGGGCATAGCCAAGCGCACGGGCAAACCCATTAAGTTTATTCACGTAGTACAGATTCTTTCAGCAGGACTTTAACATTATGAGTACACAACACAGCAAAGCCGCCGAGACATTCCTCAAGAATGCCGACAAGGCGAAATGGCACGACGCCACCTTCTGGTCGGTGCGCGCCAAGAGAGACAATATGGCGATGGGCGTGGAGGAATGGGAACAGCTTCGCGAAAAAGCTGACCTCATCAAGCGCCACACCATCACTCACATGGACAAATATCTCGAGATGTTTGCCGACAACGCCACACGCAATGGCGTCATCGTGCATTGGGCGAAAAACGCACGCGAGTTTAACGAAATCGTTCTCGACATACTTCAGAAGCACGACGTGAAGAAAATGGTGAAGAGCAAGTCGATGCTCACCGAGGAATGCGAGATGAACCCGTATCTCGAAAAGCACGGCATCGAGGTGGTAGAGACCGACCTTGGCGAGCGCATCATCCAGTTGATGCACTCCAAACCGAGTCATATCGTCATGCCTGCCATACATATCACCCAAGAAGAGGTGGGACAGCTCTTCGAAAAGGAACTGGGCAGCGAGAAGGGCAACTACGACCCAACCTATCTCACCTATCAGGCGCGCCTCAGTCTTCGCAATGAGTTCATCACCGCCGACGCCGGCATGACGGGCGCCAACTTCGGGGTGGCATCCACCGGCGACATCGTGGTATGCACCAACGAGGGCAATGCCGACATGTCAACATCCATGCCAAAACTCCACATTGCAGCCATCGGTCTCGAGAAGGTCATCCCCGACTACGACTCGCTCGCCGTCTTCCAGCGACTTCTCTGCCGCAGTGCCACGGGTCAGCCCACCACCACCTATACATCCCATTTCCGCAAGGCGCGTCCGGGTGCCGAGATGCACATCATCCTCGTGGATAACGGACGCAGCGACATCATCGCGTCCAAGGAGCACTGGCAGACGCTCAAGTGCATCCGTTGCGGTTCGTGCATGAACACCTGCCCGGTTTATCGCCGTTCCGGAGGCTATTCCTATACATATTTCATCCCCGGCCCCATCGGCATCAATCTCGGAATGATGCGCGACCGCTACACCTATCACGACAATGTGAGTGCCTGCTCTCTCTGTTGCTCATGCGACAATGTATGTCCTGCCAAGGTCAACCTCTCCGAGCAGATTTACCTGTGGCGCCAGGAACTTGAGAAACTTGGCAAGGCCAACCAGATGAAGAAGATGATGAGCGAGGGCATGAAGTTTATCTTCGACCGTCCCGCACTCTTCTCCACCGCACTCAAATTCGCGCCAATAGTCAACTCTCTCCCCCGGTTCACCAAGTACAACGGTCTGAACGCATGGGGCAAGGGACGCGAACTGCCCGAATTTGCCAAGCAATCATTCGAGAGTATGTGGAAAAACGGAAAAGTAAAATAAGAAAATTATGAACAAGGAAGAATTATTATCAAAGATTAGAGGCAACATACGCGAGACGTATGACATGCCCTCACTCGACGACATCAAGGCCACAAAATATGCCGACAGCCTCAAGCAGTTCGTCACCATGAGCGAGACAGTGGGAGGCAAGGTCATCCAGGCAAAGCCGGGAGAGGACATCAACGACATCATCCGCCGCACCTACCCCGAAGCCAAGGTCATATCATCTAATCTGCCCGAGATAACCATCGCCAACCGCAACCCCGACACCGTGGAAGAGGCCCGTGACCTCAACGGCACCGACGTGGGCGTAATACGCGGCGTGTTCGGAGTGGCTGAGAACGGATGCATCTGGATTCCCCAGACTATGAAGGAAAAAGCAGTATGCTTCATCTCCGAATATCTCGTCATCATCCTCGACCACACCAAGATTGTGGATAACATGCACGAGGCCTATCGACTCGTCGAGATGAACGACTACGGCTACGGCACCTTCATCAGCGGACCGTCCAAGACCGCCGACATCGCCCAGGCTCTTGTCATGGGAGCCCAGGCAGCCCGCGGCGTCACCGTCATACTGGTGTAATTGTGATTTGAACACAGAGACACAGAGGCACAGAGAATATATTTTTTAAGTTTTCTGAAGATACAGAGAATCTTAAAACTCTGTGACTCTGTGTTCAAATTAAGAATTAAGAGTTAAGAATTAAAAATTAAGAATTGCTGCGCAAACCGAGAGAAGAGCCAAGCTTGCTTGAACTATTCCGAGGTGCAGCCAGCAATCGACGAAGTCAATTAAGAGTTAAGGATTAAAACACAAAGACACAAAGGAACAAAGGTTTTTCCTGATACAAAGATAACAAGCGACTTAAAAGTCGCCACAAAGCCTTGCGGCAGAGGAAGCCCCTAGCCCCCCTAATCCCCCGAGGGGGACTTGCATTGCGGCAGATAACTTTGTGGGCTTTGTAAAGTAGCTTTAGCTGCTCTCTGTATCTTCCGCTCCCGAAAAAAAACATTGTATCTTTGTGTCTTTGTGTTCAAAAAGAAAAACGAGGAAGCCCCCCCTAATCCCCCGAGGGGGACTTGCATTGCGGCAGAAAAACTCTGTGTCCTCTGTCAAGCAGCTTTAGCTGCTCTCTGTATCTTCCGCACCCGCAAAAAATCTCAGTGTCTCAGTGTCTCTGTGTTTAAAATAAAAAAACTCTCTGTGTTCAATAATAGATGAGTAAAACAGATAATTTATCTAAAGGTAGAATAAATTATTCAAAAACACGTCAAAACTTTCAATTTATTGACAAAAAAGTCGATAGATTGAAAGTTTTTTTGTAACTTTGCCGCTGAATTATTGTTATTATAAATAAATATGAGGATAAAACAATTTCTTGTATTCAGCGTGGCTGTAATATCACTCTCATCCTGTTTCAAGGACGAAGCCCCCAATGCCGAATGTGACATCACAAAGGCATGGGTGCATATCGAAGAAGACAAATGGCAGGACACATTCTTCAATATCACCGACACCGCCAAGACGGTGATGTATTCCGACAGGACTATTTACTTTACCGTACGCCCCGACGCACGGCTCGACTCCATCTGCCCCCAATTTGAAATCACGGAGGGAGCTACCATTTCCCCAGCAAGCGGAAGCTGTCAGGACTTCAGCAACGGACCGGTGAAATACACCGTCACATCACAGGACAAGCAATGGACAAGAGAATATCTCGTCAATTTCCTGTTGCCCCGAATACCGACAAGTTACACTTTCGACAATTCGTACTCCACTTACACCGATCCATTCACTGGCGCCACCTATTGCCGTTGGTATGAAGAATGCCCCACCGGCGACAACTCTACCGTGAAAATGGAGGTGTTCTCGAATGCCAACTCGGGATTTGCGCTCAGCAACACCAAAGCCGACATCGAGGACTACCCGTCGGTGGTGGCCGAGGGATTCCACGGCAAGGGAATACGCCTCACGACATGCAGTACCGGTGAGTGGGGAAAACTGGTGCGCCGTCCTTTGGCTGCCGGAAACTTCTTCATTGGCGAATTCGATGTCTCGGAAGCACTGAAGAACACTCTTCATACCACACGTATGGGACGCCCCTTCGACCTGAAGCCACACATAATCAGGGGTCTTTATAAATACAAGGCCGGCGATGTCTTCTGGAAATACGTGAAATACAAGATTGAGGAGCATCCCGAGATTAAGGACCGTGCAGGCATCTATGCCGTGCTCTATCGCAACCGCGACGAACAAGGCAACGAGGTGATGCTCTTTGGCGAAGACTCCAAGACCAATTCCAACATCGTGGCAATGGCTGAGATGAAGGAGATACCCGAGACGGACACCTGGACTCCCTTTGAAATCACTTTCGAATACTACAAGGAAATCGACCCCGACATCCTCCTTCGACAAGGCTATAGCCTGACGGTTGTCTTTACTTCGAGCACCGACGGAGCCTATTATGAGGGTGCTCCGGGCAGCACTCTCTATATCGACGACGTGGATATCGAATGTATGATTACTAATTAAGGAGATAAAGAAGTTAAAGGAGTTTAAGACAAATGAAAAGAATAATATTGTCTATAGCCTTCGTGGCTGTCACCGTATCAACGTGGGCTTTCGGTTTACCCGACAGTCTCAACTATACATTCCGCATCGGATACAACATCGGAGGCACGGCTCCTGTCGGGATGCCTGCCACCATACGCAAGCTCAACAGCTATGACTTCCAACCCAATATCACCTTAGGCTTTGACACGCAGAAAGACCTTTGGGGCAAATGGGGACTTGCTGCCGGAGTGCACCTCGAGAACAAGGGCATGATGATTGACGCCACGGTGAAAAACTACCACATGAAGATGGTGCAGTCGGGCAACGAACTGGAGGGCATGTACACCGGACGCCTCGTCACCGACTGCAACCTGTGGATGCTCACCGTGCCCGTGATGGCGACATTCCACACCGGCCGCTGGCTCATCAAGTGCGGACCCTACGTCTCGTATGTGGCAACGCGCTCATTCAAAGGGCATGTATATGACGGCTATCTGCGCACCGGCAACCCTACAGGCGACAAGGTGGAGATGGGTCCCGAGGGTGAGGACAACCCCACATACGACTTCAGCGACGACATGCGCAAATGCCACGTGGGAATGCTCATCGGCGCCGACTGCAGCATAGGAAAGCGCATCGGCGTATATGCCGACATCACATGGGGCGTCAACGGTGCCTTCAAAAGCTCGTTCAAGACCATCGAGCAGACGCTCTACCCCATCTACGGTACTATAGGATTAACTTATAAGTTAAAATAACTCAACTTTCGCAAGTAAGGAAATTTATTGGTAGTTAAGGAGTTAAGGAGTTAAGCCAAATGTATTTGCGCTTATATCCAAGGCTCTAAACTAATGGCTTAACTCCTAGCGACCAAAGGGAGCGATAACTCCTTAACTCCTTAACTTCCAAAAAGTTGAGCATATGCGAAACTTAAGAAAATAATACTTTAATCAAAAAAAAGAAAGGATAATAAATTATGAAGAAATTATTTACTTTAGCTTTAGCAGGCCTTATGTCGCTCAACGCCATGGCTGAGGATTATGACTGCGGATTGGCAGTGGCTGTTTATGGCGCGCCAAGCCCTTATCAGACATGCACCATCTCTTGCACTAAGAACGCCAAGGGAAAATACGACATCCAACTCAAGGACTTCTACTTTGGAACATTGCCAGTGGGCAATATCAATATCACGGATATCGATGCCGAGGAGGAAGACGGCTCAATCGCCCTCACAACCTCTCAGGACATATATCTCGAAGGGGCTCTTGCCGCATTTGGGGCACTGCCCTGCACTCTCGAAGGGTATATCACCGACGGCGACATCGTCGTAAGCCTGAACATTCCATTGGTTGGGGTGCAGGTGGCTCTCACAAGCCGAAAGACCGCACTCTACGGCGGTGACTTCGAAAACTGGCACAAGGCGTCTAATGCCGACGAACCTAACGGGTGGCATACCATCAAGAGCGGCACCGGTACATTTGCATCCTTCGGACAGCCTTGCGCCGCAATATCCGACGATGTGCCCGATGGTTCCGCCGGTACAAAGTCGGTCAGGATATCATCATCGTCCATCCTTGGCATCTCTGCCAACGGCACCATCACCACCGGACGCATGAACGTGGGTTCATACATCGCCACCGACCCGCTTAACAATGTGTATATCAACTGGGATTCAAAGGATGTTGACGGCAACGGCGATCCGTTCCATAATACAATGGTGGGACGCCCGTCCTCACTCACATTCTGGTATAAGTTCAAGAACGGAAAGAACAACACCAAACCGGCTCTCGTGCGCGCCATCGCCCTCGGATACGGCAACTATCAGGACCCAGCGCCCACCGACACCAAGTATGACAACATAATATCTGTAGCAGAGACTAATCTCGAAGCTACCGACACATGGAAAAAGGTCACCATCCCGTTCGACTATGCCTCCTACGTGGGGAATTATGCCGACCCCGCCACTTGCCTCATAACATTCAACACCTGCAACGTGGCAGGAGGTGGCACAACGGACGGTACCGACGTGGATGTGCTCTGCGTGGATGACGTCACACTCGACTACGACGCCGTGCCCACCACGATGTATATCTTCGACACTCCCGTCAGCGGATTCTCTGCCGACAAAACAGAATATGACATCACTCTGCCGAAAGCTCCCACTGAGGACGACATCTACTTCGAATACGAGAATGACGCCAATGCGGCGGCTATCCCCTACTACGACGATAAATTGAACGTATTGACAGTCAACATCTACGGTGAGGACCTGAAGACATGCAAGACCTACACTTTCAACGTCAATATCGACCCCACGGGCATCAATGGCATTAATGCCGACAACCGCTCAGTGGCAGGACGCTACAACATCAACGGTCAGAAAGTGGGCAAGAATACACGCGGACTTGTCATCACCCGATTCGCTGACGGCAAGGTGGTAAAGAGGATTAATTAAATACAAAGAAAAATAAACAAACTATGAGAAAACTTCTAATTTCATGCATGATAATGTGGTGCACCTGGACAGGCTCTATGGCCAACAATGTCCAGGTCATCACTGTGAATGGAGAACAGATTACGGGCAAGACTGTCAAGTCGATGACTTTCGACGCTGCCGAGAACGTCACATTGCTGTTTTCCGACGACACATCCGAGTCAATACCCGCCGAACAGGTGAAGATCACCATCGCCTATGGCACCACGGCAATAAAGCCCGGGAGCATACAGATGTTCTCGTGCAACACGGTCGTGGGCAACAGCCTGAATATCCGTGGCATAGGAGAGGGAGAAAACGTGGAGGTGTTTGATGCTGCCGGAAATGCCAAGGCTTCTGCAAAGGCGGGAAAGGATGGAGTTGACATCGACGCAAGCAAACTCACACCGGGGATATATATCGTGAAAGCCGGAAAACAGATAGTAAAAATAATCAAGAAATAGGAGGCAGAAATCATGAGAAATCCATTTTACTGTTTCGTCCTTTTGGCAGCAATGTCCTGCACCCTGTCATTCGCGCAAAATACAGACAACTCGGTGAAGAGGGACGTCACAAAGACCCAGATGTCGGTGAAGACTACCGACAACTCCGTGAGATACTATAACATCGATGCCCTGAACAAGGTCAGTTTCGAGGATGACAAAACAATCGTCTTGCCCAACGGACTGACTTCGGGAGACGTATATGACGGTGTGGTGAATGAGATATCATTCGTCAAGAAATCACAGCAGGCGGATGATGGCATCATCAACAACGCCAACGGACAGGTGGAGGTGACCACCGCAAAAGGATGGCAGGAAAGCCTCTATGTTTGCTGGATGCCATTTGCCGGAGCCACATCTTATAACGTATATGTGAAAGGCGGACAATATGCCGAATACACTCGCATCGACCGGGAACTGGTGAGAGACTACGGCTCCTACGGAAGGGCTGACATCTTAGGCCTGAAGGCTGGAGAAGGATATGAGGTGAAGGTGGTGCCTGTGGATGCAAACGGCGAGGTTGCCTATGCCGCCACCACCGCCACGGGCATCAAGGTAGTAAACTACAACCGTGAGGGATTCGCACATCTCAACTACAGCGGCGTGGGTGCATACAACGATGACGGTACGCTAAAAGACGGGGCAAAGGTGCTTTACGTCACTGCCAAGACAGCCAAGACTGTCAGCACCGAGGTGCTTGTAGATAAGTCAAAGGTGACACGCACGGGATTGCAGGACATCATCGACGCATATCAGAAAGGCACCGACACCACACCGCTCGCCATACGTATCATAGGAAAGGTGACAAGGGAAGACCTCGACAAGATCTCATCGTCGTCTGAAGGACTGCAAGTGAAGGGAAAGAATGCCTATTCCCTTATGCCTATCACCATCGAGGGCGTAGGAGAGGATGCCACCGTCAGCGGATTCGGATTCTTGGTACGCAACTGCAAGGGAGTGGAGATGCGCAACTTCGCCATCATGCTATGTATGGATGACTGCATCTCGCTCGACACCAACAATTCTAACATCTGGCTGCACAACCTCGACCTCTTCTACGGACAGACTGGAGGAGACGCCGACCAGGCCAAGGGCGACGGAACCATCGACCTCAAGGGGGGCACAAAGTATGTCACCATCAGCAGCAACCGCTACTGGGACTGTGGAAAGTCATCACTCTGTGGAATGGGAGGCGACGATGCCAACTATATCACTTATCAGAACAACTGGTTTGACCATAGCGACTCACGCCATCCACGCATCCGATGCATGAGCGTGCATATATGGAACAACTACTTCGACGGTGTGGCAAAATACGGTGTGGGAGTAACCTCAGGAGCAAGCGCGTTCGTGGAGGCAAACTATTTCCGCAACTGCAACAAACCGATGCTTATCTCCATGCAGGGCTCTGATATCAACAACTCTGAGCACAAGGGAACATTTTCAAGTGAGGACGGCGGTATAATCAAGTCGTTCGCTAATGTCTTCGCCGAGAAATCATCCAACTTCAAATATGTCACCTGGCAACAGGACAACGTGGAATTTGACGCTTACGAGGCTTCGGAGCGCAACGAGGTCGTGCCTGATGAGGTGAAAGCCAAGAAGGGTGGCACCGGATATGACAACTTCGACACCAACGCCTCGTTGATGTACTCTTATTCGCCTGCCAACGCCATTGACGTGCCTTCCAACGTGACCGGATATTACGGGGCAGGACGACTCAACCACGGGGATTTCTTATGGGATTTTACGGGAAAGGACGCCAACTACGATGTTGACACCGCACTGAAGAGCGCATTAAACAACTACAAGTCAAAATTTGTGAAGATATTCGGAGATGACTCTGACGAGACAGGAGATGACTCTGGTGATACAGGAGATGACTCTGGTGATATAGGCGGCGACCCTGGTGAGACAGGAGATGTAATAACCTGTGACTTTGCCGGCAAGGCCCCGTCAAACTCATTCTTCTCCGTCAGCGGCAACTACAGCAACTCAAAGGGCACAGCCACAGTGGATGGCACGACATATACCACATGTCTGAAGATTGAGTCTTCCACATCCATCTCTTTCACCACATCGGCAAAGATGAAAATGACGCTCTACTTCGGCAGTGGCGACTCGAAAGTGAATATCAAGGTTGATGGCACGAAGGTAAGTGGAGACACCACAACCAAGACCCTCACCGCTGACCTTGAGCCAGGCAACCACCAGCTCACCAAGGCTGACAGCTGCAACCTCTTCTATATCAAATTGGAAAAGTAGAAGTATAACTCCTCAACTTCCCGATAACGTACTCCACCTCCTCATCGGTCATGGCGGGGTTGCAGGGCAAACTGAGTTCCTCGCTGTGTATGCGCTCCGTTATCGGGAGTCCGCCTTCGGGTATGACAAGAAGCGGAGACGAGGCATAACACTGCTGTTTGTGGGGAGGTATGGGATAATGTATCACAGTCTGAATCCCGTTGTCGGCAAGATAGCGCTGCAATGCGTCGCGCTGCCCGCACATCACGGGGAAGATATGGAACACATTGTCATGCCAATACTCCTCTGACGGCATCTTCAGCAAGGGGTTGTTCACCTCTTTTATATATCTCATGGCAATATCTCGACGGCGGCGATTGTCGTTGTCGAGATATTTCAGTTTAATAGACAACACGGCTGCTTGTATCTCATCCAAACGACTGTTGCGACCACGATAGTCGAATACATACTTTCGCGACGAACCGTAATTGGACATTGCGCGGAAGGTATCGGCAAGATCCTTGTCGTCGGTAGTTATCGCTCCTCCGTCACCAAGTGCTCCAAGATTCTTGCCGGGATAGAAACTGTGGCAAGATACCGGGGATGAGGGATGAGGAATTAGGGATGAGGGATGAGGAATGAGGCCGTGGCCTTGGGCGTTGTCGATTATTAGTCTCAAATTGTATTTATTGCACAAGTCACCGATTAATGGAGTATAGGCATTCTTGCCATATAGATTGACAAGCATGATGGCTTTAGTGCGCGGGGTGATTGCCTCTTCTATTAGTTGGTCGTTAATTTGGAAAGTGTCGTGGCGAGGCTCCACGAGCACAGCCTTCAGATGGTTTTCTGTGATGGCGAGTATAGTGGCGATATACGTGTTGGCAGGCACAATCACCTCGTCGCCCTCACATATTTCACCCATCTCCATCAACGAGCGCAGAGACAGAGTGAGCGCATCCAATCCGTTGGCGCATCCCACGCAATATTCGGCATGACAATACTCGGCATACAGTTCCTCAAACTTCCGGTTTGATTCTCCCTGCAGATACCATCCGCTCTCAACCGCGCAGTTTACAGCCTCCTGTATCTCCTCGCCGTGCATGGCGGTAATTTTTTTGAGTTCAAGATATTTTATTTCCATATCTTATTCAAGTTTCTTAAACATTTATTGTTTGGGGAGTTAAGAAGTTAAGGAGTTATCGCTCCCTGTGGTCGCTGGGAGTTAAGCCATTAGTATTGAGCATAGAAATCCAGCACAAAAACATTTGGCTTAACTCCTTAACTCCTTAACTCCTTAACTCCCATCTACCTTCCCCACTTCCGAATTTTGCAGAACCTTATAGTCTCCATTCGTATGTGTCATAGCAAACGCCACGTCCTCCGAATCCCTCCTTCTGGAAGATAAGTCCCTCGTTGAGATAGCGTCCCATGTCCTCAGTGGATTTCCCGAAGTCGAAGAATGACTTTTTGCCGGAGTAATAACTGATAAGATATGAGAATATGGCATCTAACGCCCCTACCCTCTTGCCCTCGGGCGAGGCAGAGATATATTGCACATGCACGGTGCCCCCACATACAAACAATACGACACCGGCCACAGTGATGCCATTTAATGACGCCCTGCAAAGCAAGATATTGTCGGGGAAACGGTCGGCGAGCAAATTTATCTCATCCATGCTATGCACCGGATGCACCCCATACTTCTGCATCAGATTATCGTCGAGCACCGCCCAAAAGTCCTGGTAGTCATTTGCCCACTCCACAGTCACGCCCGCCCTTGACGCCTTGGCGGCATTACGTCGGCGCAATTCCATAAACGGCAGGGGATTGGACAAGTCAACCACTATGGCGATGTCACGTCCTGTGATGCGGTAATCACACTTGCGGAAGATGGCATAGAGGTCTTCCTCTGACGGTTGACGATGATATATCCACGGAGTAGGTTTATACACTACGCTACGGAAACCGTCAGCCTTGAGGCAGGCATTCATCGCCTCCATTGTCTCCAATGCCGTGACAGTACGAAAGGCATCACCGACAACAAGTCCGCCGTAGGTCAGGCCATGATGCGAATGCAACACGTCTCCCTCTGCATTAGCCGGAAGTACCGCCACAAGTCGATGTTTCTCGTCATAAAACATCAGAGAATAGTCGGCAAAACGGTCGCTATGATAACCCATGTAGCGGCGGTCGAAAAGGAATGTTCCGTTTTTCGACGCCGCTACATAGTTGTTCCATTCTTCAAAGCGTTCAGGTGAATATCTTTCGACTGTTATCATTTCACATACTCCAGAAATTCGTCATATTCGTATAGGTAGTCTGCCTCGTCAAAAAACTCGGAGGCGAGCACCAAGCAAACGGCACCGGAGGAGAAATCTTCCAACGTGCGCCATATACCCGTTGGCACAAACAACCCTTCCCAAGGATGATTCAGATGAAAGTCCTTGCGGTTGCCCTTGCCGTCATCGAGAGTCACCGTGAACGAACCGCTCACTGCGATGATAAACTCCACGCATTCCTTGTGGGCATGTCCCCCGCGTCTTTCTCCGGCCGGCACGTCGTAAGTCCAATACACCCGTTTCACCTCGAAAGGCACGTTTTTCATCTGCTCCGCCACGGTCAAGTTGCCCCTAGGGTCGCATATCTTAGGCAATTTAAGTATTTCTCCCAACATATCATAAATCTTTCAATATATCAGAATACCCTGTATGGGTCGGTGCCAAGGATGGTCTTGGCGGCGGCCTTGGCTTTTTCGCGGAGGACGTCGGTACCGTCGGCTACATCACCATAGCAGAGCACCACTCCCATGCGGCGACCTACATGCGCCTCGGGCTTGCCGAAGATACGTATGCGGGTGCGGTCTTGCTTGAGAGCCTCGTCGAGATTATAGTCGAGGGGCTTGTCGCTCTCCACTGGCGAGAGCACTACAGCCGAAGCACCAGCGTGCTCAAGATGTATGCCGGCGATAGGCAGTCCCATCACGGCACGGAAATGCAGCTCAAACTCCGACAGGTTGGTGGTGTGTCCAAGGGTCACCATACCGGTGTCGTGCGGACGCGGCGAGAGTTCGCTGAATATCACCTCACCCTGCTTGGTGAGGAAGAACTCCACGCCCCATATACCGGCACCCGTGAGAGCCTTTGTCACCGCAGCCGCCATCTCCTGCGCCTTGGCCAATGCCTCGTCGCTTATCTTATACGGCTGCCATGACTCCCGATAGTCACCAGCCTTCTGCACATGTCCGATGGGCGGACAGAAGAGAGTCTCGCCGTTTTTCTGAGTCACAGTGAGAAGAGTGAACTCCGAGTCGAAGTCGATAAACTCCTCAATGATAACCTCCTTCACGTCACCACGACTTCCCTCCATCGCGTTGCGGAACGCCGCCTCGAGTTCTCCGTCGTTATGCACATAGCTCTGACCGTGACCGGATGATGACATCAGAGGCTTCACCACACAGGGGAAACCGATCTCGTCGGCAGCCTTCTTGAATTCCTCGTATGTCTTGGCGTAGAAATACTTGGCAGTGCGAAGTCCGAGCACACGCGATGCAAGGTCGCGGATGGCACGGCGGTTCATCGTGAAGTTCACCGCCCTTGCACTTGGCACCACCTGTATGCCCTGCTTCTCATAGTCGAAGAGCTTCTCCACACGGATGGCCTCAATCTCGGGCACGATAATGTCCGGACGATGCTTCTTCACCACGGCATTCAGCGCGTCACCGTCAAGCATTGAGAACACCTCACGCTCGTCAGCCACCTGCATCGCCGGGGCGTTGTCATATCTGTCGCAGGCAATGACATACTGCCCTGCCCTCTTTGCAGCAATCACAAACTCCTTGCCCAGTTCGCCTGAGCCTAATAGCAATATCTTTTTCATCTGTCCTTATACATATTGTCGTAATACTTCTGATAATCTCCGCTCGTCACATTGTCGAGCCACTCCTGGTTCTCGAGATACCACTTCACGGTCTTCTCGATGCCCTCCTCAAACTGCAGGCTTGGCTCCCAGCCGAGTTCTCTCTGCAGCTTGGTTGAGTCGATGGCATAGCGGGCGTCATGTCCAAGACGGTCGGTGACGTAGGTTATCAAGTCCATGTCCTCGCCCTCCTTGCGTCCGAGCAGACGGTCAACGGTGTTGATGACAACCTTGATTATGTCGATGTTCTTCCACTCGTTGAAGCCTCCGATATTGTATGTCTCGGCCACCTTGCCCTCATGGAAGATAAGGTCGATGGCACGGGCGTGGTCCTCCACAAACAACCAGTCGCGCACATTCTCACCCTTGCCATATACGGGCAGAGGCTTGCGGTGACGGATGTTGTTGATGAAGAGAGGTATCAGCTTCTCCGGGAACTGATACGGTCCGTAGTTGTTTGAGCAGTTGGTCACGATGGTAGGCATGCCGTAGGTGTCGTGGAAGGCACGCACGAAGTGGTCGCTGCCAGCCTTCGATGCCGAATATGGAGAATGCGGATTATATTTTGTGGTCTCAAGGAAGAAGTCCTCGCCGTAAGCCTCGTGGTGCTGGGAAGACGAAGCCTTGGTGGTGAACGGAGGCTCGATACCCTCGGGATGAGTCATCGACAGTGCGCCATACACCTCGTCGGTAGAGATATGGTAGAAGCGCTTGCCCTCATACTTCTCGGGCAGCGACTCCCAATAGAGCTTGGCGGCCTGCAGCAGTGAGAGCGTACCCATCACGTTGGTGCGTGCAAAGGTAAAGGGGTCCTTGATGGAACGATCGACATGACTCTCGGCAGCGAGATGAATGATGCCGTCAATCTGCTCGTCCTGCATCAGCTTGTAGAAAGCGTCGAAGTCGCAGATATCCATCTTCACGAACTTATAGTTGGGCTTGTCCTCGATGTCCTTCAGGTTGGCAAGGTTGCCAGCATACGTGAGCTTGTCGAGATTGATGATGCGGTAATCAGGATACTTGTTCACAAAGAGGCGTACTACATGCGAGCCGATAAAGCCAGCACCGCCGGTGATTACGATATTTTTCATACTTAAATCGATTTAATTATTTCTTAATTTTGGGTGCAAAGATAATACTTTTTTTTTGTAAAACCAATCATTCTTCGCCCAACATTTGCATCACATTTTTAAGAAACGTATAAACTTGATTTAAATCAATGGTTTATTTGTCTTTATCTCCAGTTTCTTTCCCGACTCGTTGATAACGTGAAATATTTTTTTTCTTAATATTTTCGTTCAATTTTAGTCAATTTACGTTCAAAATAAAATCAAACCTCCCGAGTCACTGGTACGTAAGTATTCGGTAACCCTTGTATTGCCTATCTCAGATTTTATAAAGGGATTACCATTTTATTAAAATTAGATGTTATTCTTTATGCATCCAATGAGTACATGATGCATGCCCTGTCAACAGCCTCATAGTTGCGACAGTATAGAATACACGGTTCACCGAATACTTACCTCCCTTCCATATTTAGTACTTGCACATCGTTTTTAGATTATTTTCTTGGATTTTATCACTTTTCGGTGAATTATTTCTTTGGATTTTATCAATTTTCACCAATTTATTTCTTTGGATTATTTCTTTTTATGTAACTTTGCACCCAAAAACAGGACAATATTATGTACTATAAAAGACTCATTGACAAATATCTGTCAGAATGGACATCACGCAGCGTCCACAAACCAATATTGCTTCGGGGAGCCAGGCAGGTAGGAAAATCTACCGCCGTCAGGCATCTCGGTGAGCAGTTTGAAAGTTATGTAGAGATCAATCTCGAACGTGAACCGCAGTATAAGACGGCCTTTCTGCCCGACCTCAACGTACACCGCATTATCTCCGAAATCTCCGCCTTGGCACAGAAAAGGATCGAGCCAGGACGCACGCTCCTCTTCATCGACGAGATACAGGAATGCCCCGAAGCCATCATGTCGCTCCGTTTCTTCAAGGAGGATATGCCCAGTCTGCACGTCATGGCCGCAGGCTCCCTGCTGGAGTTTGCCCTCACAGAGTTACCCACTTTTGGTGTAGGTCGCATTCATTCCGTGTTCATGTACCCCATGACCTTCGACGAGTTTCTTCTTGCAAACGGAGAGAGTCTGTTGCTCGAAGCCCGCAATGCAGCTTCTCCTTCTGCTCCTCTACCCGTAGCTCTGCATGAGAAACTGATAGCATTGCTCCGCACCTATATTCTGGTGGGCGGTATGCCCGAATGCGTAGCCCAGTGGGTGGCCACCCACGACTATCTAGCCTGCCAGGAGATACAAGACGACATCCTCGTGAGCTATGAGGACGACTTCCCCAAATACAGGAAGCGGGTAGATACCACCCTGCTTCGCCACACCCTGCGCTCTGCCGCCGAACAAGCCACCCGCAAGTTCGTCTATGCTCAGGTTGGCGACTACAAAACAGCCGAAGTGAAGCGTGCGCTCGACCTTCTCATCCTTGCCGGTCTGCTTATCCCTGTCACACACACCAGTGCCAACGGCTTGCCATTGGGCAGCGGAGCAGACACATCCTACAGGAAAATCATCCCCTTAGATTGCGCCCTCACCCTCCGCCTTCTGAACATGACCATGCCCGACAGTTCCTCTCTTATCACCCATATCCTCACCGCTCCTGCTGCGGACTTGGTCAACAAGGGTGCCATGGCAGAACTCGTTGCCAGACTCGAACTGCTTCATTACCAGTCTCCCCATCTTCGCCATGAAATGTTCTATTGGACTCGCCAGACAAAAAACTCGCTGGCCGAAATCGACTACCTCACCGTTCAGGACATGCACGTCCTCCCTATCGAGGTGAAGGCAGGCACACAAGGCGGTATGAAGAGCCTCTGGATATTCATGCGTGAGAAGCACCTCGCCGAAGCCGTCCGTTGTTCGCTGGAAAACTTCGGATCGTTTGAATACATCGACAAGGATGATAATAATGCCGTCCGTCATGTCCGTATCTGTCCACTGTATGCGATTAGCAGCCTCTTATGATACACAATTACCGGGACTGCGCAACGAAGCCTAAATAGTTGATTAGTTACACTTAGAATCCCCTTCTCGGCAAACCATAATCCTGATAACACGCTGTGTCCTTTATCTCCTGCCATGCCTTATCAAGATATTCCTTTGTCTCTATCGGCAGTTTGCGCAAACGCTCCTGATACGCCTCCGTCTCGTATGATGATAATTTATTTATGGCTTTGATTTGAGGGTCTTATCATATTCATTTAGCACATATTTCACATATATACAGTTCTTATGATACCAATATGCACTCAGGAGCAGTAACAGAATCAGCATAGCCCAAAATTCACAGGGGAACCAATCATTGTTGTATATCGTATAAATGGTAAGCATTAACTGGCTTCCCATTATGTTGCGAGCCAAGATAGACGAGTCATGAAACGTTTCCACACTCTGCCATTGAATGGCAAGCTTGGCTTTTTGGAGTGCTTTACCAGCCTTGTCATTTGTAATGGGACTTCCAACGCCTAATTCCTTTCTGATTCTATAGGTGTTATCGAGTACATACATTTTGCATCCTTTTAATACAAACTTAGATGGTCTCGGTATTCCAAACCAATACAATAGTCTCTCACATATTGACATTATGCACTCAATGATATAGCCCACAACAAACCCTAAGAAAGGCAGTAGGAGTACCACTACATTCGACGCGCCCTTCAGCACATCTATTATGGTATTCTGTTCTGGTGTTGCTATTCTCCACCAACCTCCTCCAATAAAGAACAAAATCAGCACCATTGCGATGAGATATAACCCCGGAATTATCATTCTAAGTATTTCCTGTGTTCTGTATGACATAATTATTCGATTTTTTTGTTATTCTTTTCTTTGTCTTCATCACTTTCGTTATATAGTTCGTATTCTGGTGGCGCATTTTTATATCCATGACCTCCTTTGGCTTTTTGACTTTCTTTGAAAGATCTAACTGGCAATTCCACTATCTGGTTTGTAAACAAGTTTGCTCCCTCATGCCTATAGATATACCTCTGGTATTCTTTCTCTTTCAACGAGAAGCAGATGGAGCCGCCATAATGCCCTGTGTTGCAAATGATGACATTGCAGTAAACCAGCCTGGATATAGATTCTGCCAAAAACAGAAACGACTTCACATCCTTGTTATATGCCAGGATAAACAAATGCTGTATTCTACCTTTGTACAATGCATAGCGTTCTATGTCATAGAAGTCTGCACAGATTGCCAGGCCAATGCGTCCATACTCCCCTGCATCCAGTATGTAGATTTCATTGCAAGGGTCAAATTCCTTTCCACATGATTTCAGGTACTCATTTTCTATCTTTGCGGGAAAATGCTTGCCGAAATAGAATGTTTTTGCTCGTGACTTTTGTAAACCGTGAGGCCATCGATATGGTATTGCGACAAGAGCCTGATTCCTGACGTTGTTGCCTTCCACCTTAAAATCAAGTCCTGTAATGATTATGCTTCCAGTTTGATCTGCCAGGTTCTTGATTTCGTTTTCAAACTGTTCTGCTACTGTGAATTCTGGTAGCAATATCACATCAGGCTTTCTCGTATCATCCAGATTTACATATTCATCCATCGTGTGGATAATCTCATTCCATACGCGGACAGCCTCCATCTCATTCATTTTCGGCTTGTTGGCTGCATAGGTGCTCCATGCTGCTTTGTTGTCAAGTGACGTTTGCAGTATTGCTACCTTCAATATCTCTTTCATTGTGTTTACAGCAAGTCTATAATTATCAATTGTCGATGTTCCTCATTGGCTACCGAAATCAGATTATCCTTTAGCGACTCCAGCGATTTTCGCAATTCTTTTTCTAAGTCTTTTATCGTCTGAATACGTGGATTATCCATGAAGGTTTCCTCTACATACTTGTCATCCATTATTTTATCCAATCTCCAGTTCTCACGCTGCCGTGGAGAGAGGCAGGCATAGACAATACGATAGTTAAGCGATGAAATCTGACCTTTTCCTTGCAGGTCGTGCAAAATGCGTTGCCAGTCATAGCCAGCTTCCTGGATATTCAGAACCCAAGGAAGAATAGTACGTTTGCTTAGCAACTGCAGGAAAATCAGACCAAGTCCATAGCAGAGCGTAAGAGGCTTAGGTAAAGACTCGTCTAAGAATTCAAGATAACGATAGCTTCTCCCTTCCAGCGCATTATCTGGATAGTATTCAGCATATAGCGTCAAATTTCTGTTTATTTTACTAAGTATCTTGTTCCAATCGGATTGTAGTATGTCATCTCTTTTGAATCTGAAATTATCAGGATGAGGTACCACTTTATCAAAGTTTTCTCCTTGCTTGTTAATCGCTTTGATTATTGCAAGTTCCATCATCACGGCTAGCAGTTCCGAATATATCAGAGAGTGTCTGCCTTCCTTCCCTCTCTTTCCTTTGGCTTCCTCAATCCACTGTGTGATATTGATTTTCTGTTTGCTTCTGTTGGCCTTGTTATTCTTTTTCTTTTCAACATCTGTCAATATCACACCTTGCAGCTTCTGTGCTTTTGGCATGTGAGCCAAAATATTTTTTATTTCATCATTAATCCAATCAACCTTGTTTCTCAGATTTTTCGGAAGAGTCAATTCCTCTGTATCTGTCAGACATATCTCTCTCAGATAAGCCATAAAGAATGCTTTATAATATGGCGATTCTGGATTCGCCTCACCAAAGTAATCCTTCATGGTTTCCGTTATCACAGGCATTTCATCCCTTTTCCAATACTTCAATTTAGCTACAATCCATAACAGCCAGAAGGTACTGTCTAAGGTGTTACAGTCATGGTACCCTTCAACAATGTTGAAGAACCATTCTTCTTCTGGAACCATATTTAGTCCTATTTTCTCTGCATGTAAGTTGTAAAAAGCTTTAGCCTTCTTCATCATCTGTTCTGCATCCTTGCTGATAAAAAGCTTGCCTAATGATGGCTCTACTTTGAATGCTTCTTTGAGGAATGCCTTATCCATCTCTTTCTGCCTTCTATATTTGTAGTCATCCGTAACAAGCCTATAGGTTGCTTTGATAATATGGTCTGCCCTCAACAAGTCTAACAGTCCTCGTAGGTATTCTACGCTAAGGTGATGCAGATTGTTGTTCTCATATTGATTTAGCTTTTTATACAACATGTCGATTCTATGGGGTTGGTGTTTAACGCAATAGCCCATTGCCCTGATCCACACCCTCACCTTGTCAGGCACATCATCAAGGGCGTGCATCAGCATGTTGAATATTAGCCTCTCCTTCGACTTTGTTAATATTTCCCCTGCTGTGAGAGTCTTGTTCAGTCTTTCCAATGGCAAAACGTGACGAGATACGAAAGGACAGTCCTTTTTTAAGGTTTCTATGTCAATTTGTTCCACCCCGTCAAATACTATCTGCGTAAACCGTTTGAGGAGTTCTTGCAACTTGCCCTCAGTGTCAATGCCATAAAGTGGCGTATGCTTGTCTATTCCCTCCTTCATCTTTTTGTACTCCGATTCAATCCATTGAAGCCATTCCAGCCTGAATCGCTTCACGGCTTCATAGTCAACCTCCCCATCAACTATAAGTCTTGATAGCATCGTACATGCAAATGATATGCGAGTACTCTTCTTTATTTCCTGTTCCGACAGATCCGCCACCAGCAATGATTGCAGTTCACTGAAGACCATTGCATACTCTTTCGGGGAAAGCATGTTCAGATTCATGCCCTGCAGTTGCGATACCTTCTGCAGTGTCTGTGTCATCAATGGTGTAGGAAAGAAGGGATCTATGGCAGATGATGTCTTTATGACAGATATAAGATCTTCCTTGTAGTCTGCCAACATGATTCTTTTGTTTTCGTCTTTTTTGTCTTTTATTACTTTTGAAATGTCATCTGGCGTAAGTTTCTCAATATTAACTTCCAAATCATGTTCGTATAACAGTTTTTGATACCATGCTGCCCACTCAAACAGGATTTCAGGACTTGTGGCGATAATCACATGGTCATCAACATACCTGAAATGAATGACATTGCGATTATTATTCAATGCTTCATTTACCTTGGCATCAATTTCCAGCATGAAGATGTTGGCAAGGAATCCTGCAACTATCAGGCCTGTAGGCAAACCATCAAACGGCTCTTCGCGGTTCAACTGCATTGCTTTCAGGTTTTCATCGCCTCCTTCATAATTGTAATCGCTATAATCTACTTCGAATGTACATAACGATTTGATAAGTTCATAGATTGAGGAATCATCTAGTATGTAATTCTGCAACTCTCTTAGGATTACATCCTTTATGGTGTCCATTTTCACCTGTTGATAGAACTTCGTCAAATCTATGCCTGCCCAATATAACTTAGGCAATGGCTTCTCGCGATTTTCAAAATAGTTTTCATCAAGATAGGCAAGTTTCATGTACTCCTGACTTTGACCAAGCGCCATCTCATCTTCCTGTGTCTGCTTCTCTTGGTTGTCAAGGTCTTCTTTCTTTAATCCTGCCATCATCTTTAGCGAGGCCGTGATTCGTCTTCTCATCAGTGGCCAGCTTTGTGTCCATTTGCGATAGAAATGCCTTGACGTATTCCTGTAGTTGCCGACTCTCCATATATTATTTCCGTCCTTGTCTTTCTCCATCCACGTTGATACATATAGTCTGTTGCCAAAACTCCAGGCGGGCATCTTTCTGTCAAACACATGCCCTATCACGTTGCATACTGCCATCCAGGCCAATTGGTCACGGAAATCAATGAAGAAGGATTGCCTTACTTTCAGTTCCCCGTTCTCGTCATTCCCTCCCTTGGGGAATGGGATAGGACGTATCGGTTTCATCCGATATTCGTTTTTCCTTATGCTGTCTGCCAGTTCTTTTAGATTGTCCACCAGGTTCATCTTAAACTCGGCTATCAGCAACTCGTCAAACCATATATCTCCATAGTTGAAAGCGCGTTCCAACTTTCTCCAGGCTAACATCATGTTCTCCAGAGATGTGACCTGTGCCATCAGGTCGCCAAGTATATTTGTTGTCATTGCAGTGTCCTTAGATAATAATCAGAAAAGTCCTTGCAGCCTTTGGGCAGAGACAATCGTATCACCATGGTGCCTCGTTTTTCAAGCTTGTCTTGAATATCGTTAAATAGTCTTTCGCCTGCTTCATCTTGATCTGGATACATATACAGGTTCCTGCCTGCAAGCAGATTCAGCAGATTTTCTTTTAGAAGCGTGGCACTTGGAATGGCAATAGCCTTTCTGCCGCTCGAAAGCAGACCTACACAGTCAGTGATACCTTCTGCCAGATATAGCTTCTCGCCAACTTCCATTTCTTTCAATACCCCTATGTTGTAAAAACCTATTTGAGCGTTTTGTATAAACTGGTATCTTTTTGCTTTTTCATTATCGCCAAGATACCTCGCCTGGAGAGTTATCACTCGCCCATTCATGTCTTTGTATGGAAACACAAGGCAAGGTGCCTTAAAACATAGATACAATCCGTAATCTCCGGTTTTTACCAAGCCTGACTTTACGCAACGCTCTACACCAAAATGGTTCACCAGTGAGTTTACCAACAATTTGGGATAGGTTACGGAGCCTATGCCGAGACTCTTCACGACTTCCTCACTATATCTTCTTTCTTCAAACAAGAAACGTTTGGCAGTATCAGATAGTCTTGCTCTTTGGATTACCCATTCATACAACTCTGTATCTGAAACTGTTTGTGTCTCCTTGGTTTGTTTAGCCGGCAATTTTATCGCCTTCTTTATGATATGTTTTCTAAAACCGTCATCTTCAGGGATAATGATATTAAACTGGTCTGCCAGCCATTTGCAGGCATCGATGAACCCAATGCCAAGTTTCTCCATTACAAGGTTGATGACACCTCCTCCTTTATTGCAGACATAGCATTTCCATGTGTTTTTGTTTGTATTGAAGTGCAGGCTTGGATGTGTGTCATTGTGCATGAAGCACAAGGCAAGTTTCTTCTTGGGGTCTATTTCCAATTTTGATGCGACACTCAATATTGATAATCCATTGAGTTCGTCTATGGTTTTGTTGGGTATCATATTATCTGTAAAATAATCTTTAAGTGTCTTTGATTACATATTTTATCATTATGTGATTATTTTTCATGTGCTTACTTTCATAATTATCTCTTATCTTTATTAAGATCAGCCTTATCTACAAGTTTCAGCTTGCATATATTTCCGATTTTTTGCTTGTCTGCCAATCCTACTGTATTGTGATAGACATAGTGTACTGCTCTGGCTCGCAATATCTGTTGTGCGACAGGATTATTGCTAAAAGAATCATACAGTTCTTCTAGTTCACTTATGCTCATACGTTTACCATAATATGACTTAATTGTAAATGATACGAGTTTGGCAGCTGGTGTCCCTATCTGGACTGCGACATCATCATATATATCGTCCAAGTCTTTCGTGCCTACAGAATGAGTGAGATTGGAGAAATTATACAAGCAGAATTTATATACCAAGAAACCTATCAATTTACCTATATCATTCCTTAGCTTTGCAGTGTCGATTCTACGGCCTTTTTCGTTTGATTCATCTATAATATATTGTACTATTTCGCCAGATTTATCTTGCAATTCAGTCACAAAAGAACCAATGATTCGAAAACATGTAATATAAGTCTGCTTAAGTACTTCTATTATTTTGTCCTTTTTTATGCCGGAATTTTCATTCTTTACAATCTGTCCTAATATACGTATTGATCTTAAGGCAGTTAATAATTCCATACGAAATGGATCTTGCTCTATCTCCTTTAATTGTTCAATAACATCCTTTTTTTCTTCTTCCTTGTTGTGTTTTCTTTCTGCTTTTTCTGCATTTTCAAGTTCCTGATTTCTCCTCTTTTTAGGGTCAATGTCTCGAATTAGGACTTCTTGTTTGACATTTTCAATAATACCATTTAAACTATTAAAAAGTGCATCATCAGTTTTTAAAGAAATAGGACCATACTTTTCAAAAGGCAACGATCCTGTTACAAGTAAGGTGTCTAAAAGATGTATATCTTTCGTATGATAGACCAAAAACAATAAAACATTTGCACATTCTTCATTATGAAGATTGCAACATAGGTATTCCACTAACTCCATGCCTTCTTTATTCGATACCTTCTCGGCTAACTTCTCTGCAGCAAGATAATAATAGATATATTTACTTGAAAAGCGAAGATGTGTATCGTCATCATAGATAATTGTAGCCTCTTTCAAATCTTTTAGACAACTCTCAGGAGACTTATAAGAGAATACGTATTTATCTGAATATTCAGCGAAAACCAGCTCAAACTCTTTCTTGCTTAATCTTGGCTTGATTTCTTTCTTGACAAAAATATGATATGCAAATTCATTTAAGAATGAAAGCATTTGTTTTTGTTTATTAGTCTCCATATTTAATGAGGACAACGACGAAATCAATAGAGATTTGTAGCAATATGCATAATATGTTTGATGCAAATCGTAGTTTTTGGACGCATCATTTAAGCTCTGCAGAAGTGACAGTAAAAAGAATGGATATGGAGAAAGAAACTGTTCGCCGAGAATTGAGCTAACCGTATCAAACAATTCCTTAATCTCATGCTCTAACACCTTTACATCTATTGTCTCCACATCACGACCAAGTCGAAGCCATTTTTCTATCAGTTTCGATCGTTTCAGACATCCTAAACTTAACAATCTATACTGTTTTATGTCTCCATAAGAATCTGCTCTCGCAAGCAAATTATTCATATCTGCATTATCCTCTACAGTAACAATAATACAGGAGAAATGCTGTAACAGAATATTATACAGTTTTTTTACGCCTTCATTATTGAGATTGGACTGAGACAAATCATCAATAAGAATTACTTTGTCTTTCTTGTCTAACTGATTATAAAAATCATATGGGCGTAGGACATTGTCATATTGGTTCTCAAATGTGTTCTTGAGTAAATCCAATATACTTCTTGTGTCTTTAATTTTTTCTCCTTTTAGCAATAAAGGATAAACTCCTGTATTGAGTATTTTAGCATATAGTAATTTTAGAAGCGACGTTTTACCGCTTCTCGAAGCTCCTTCTATTACATATATTTTTTCATTTCTATTCTTTTTGGAAATAAGGTCTTGTGAATCTACATAAACACCATAATCATCGCTATTTGACAACTGTGGTTCCAAGTCAGGAAATACAAAGCAATCATTCAGTTTGATCGATCCCACAATAGGGTGGTTGATAGGAATTGGCAGTTTATAAAGACGTTCTTCAAAAGTCTTATTTAACACAAGACCATTAACATGTTTTGAAATGGCACTTGTTACTATATAATCCTTATATGCTTTTAATACTGGATTGTCATAATCATGATATGTAAGTATGTGGCGATCGAGTTCGTAGGATTCAGTATCAATAACATTTACAAAAAACTCAGATGCCTTGCCATTCTGAAAGGCAGAACTCTCTAAATATACGATTTTCTCATCAGATTCTAAACTTGATATTACATACTCTTTCCTTTCATGTTCATGTCCACACATAATGATGTTGGAACTTTCAAAAACATGTTTCTCAAATAGTTTCTTATTATTCGTTTCCGGAGTTAACCAACCTGTGTTATGATGAAATATTGATACAACAATATTTTCGTTGTATTTTCCTGATAAAGTAATAAAATTATTTTCCGGAATCATCAATCCGCCAACAATCTCATTACGTCGAGACATCAAGCTGGTATTATAACATAGGAAAGTTATCGCACTATCATCATTTAATGGATATTCGAAACGATAGGAAACTTTTTCTGTTTCATTTCTACCTGTAAGTTTTGAGTAAAACTCCCAAAATGCATCCTGGGATTTTAACAACGCTGCTTTTATCTCTTCATCTATGGAGCTGCTATTTTTCAAACTCGCATCAATCAATGCGTTTCTTATAGCAGCTTCTTTGTCCACAAGTACACAATCATGATTACCAGGCACAATAGCGTAGTCAACATTCTTTGTATAATCATTTTCTTCAAGTATTCCGTTAGCTATATCCTTAAAGAATTTTTCTGCAATATTATATTCATTTACAGATCCTGTCTTAGCAATATCTCCAGTAATGGCAATTATAATCCTTTGGCACTCATTCGTGATAGGCTTAACTGCTTTGACAATATATTTCAAGCGAGAAATCACATAATCTCTTTCAGAGGAAATATGAATATCAGAAAATTGTAAAATTGCTACTTTCATGATGTGTTTTATGTAATGGTTTGCTAAATATCAAATTCATACATCTATTGTAAGTATTCAGTGACCTGTGTATAGCCCATCTAATTTCGTGATATAAGCGATATTGGCATTAACCCTGCGGTCTGGAAATAATCCGAGCACTTTGCATCCACCAAACAATTCACCGAAAATATGCATAAACTTAATTACACAAGTCCCTCAGCCCGTCTTTCCATGCCGGGAATGGGGGATTTGTGTTGAGTTCGTTGTAGATATCGACATTCTTGTTGACAAGCATGTTGACCTTGTCTAAAATATCATTGTTGAGCAGGGCGAAAATAGGAGCTTCGCCATTTACCTTACAAATGACTCCCAAACCGGTTTCGTAGTTTTTGGCATCTTTATGTCTTAACTGGTTGACATTGTCTTTGTCTTCGCCCATAAGAACGGCATAGAGGGTAGGACAGGTTTTCTTTATCCTTGGTAGTTGGGCCTCAGGATTCTGTAGGCGCATAAAGTAATTGCCCCAATTGGCGAAGAGCATTATTTCGTCTTTGCCAAAACGTCTCAAGTTTATGATGGCATATAACCCGGGCTTCAGCTTGAAAATGATTTCAATGCAGTCCTTGCGGGGATTTATAGTCAAGTTGGGGAGCTCCTCAAAGAATGTGGCTCCCGCTTTGGTATCTAAGAATTTTCTCATTATTGTGTAATAAATGTTGTACTTACAGACGGTTTTAAAAGAAAACCCGGATTCTTCACCAGCACAGAGTCTGAGAGGAATTACCGGGATGCGCTGCAAAGTTACATATAATATTTGGTTTCTGCAAGTTTTTTATGCGAAATTTCATAAAAATTTTAGTTATTTAAGTATGCGACTTGCCAACCTTTTGTAAGTATTCGGCAACCCTTGTATTGCCTATCTCAGATTTTATAAGTACCTTTGTGGGGAGATGTCAAGATATGCGGCTTCTCGTTTTGTTTCTTGTTGTACATTGTCGCAAATACTTAATGAGTCAAAATTTGCAGCAAAGGTACTGACTTTTTATGAGATGGGCAATACACGGTTCACCGAATACTTACGCAGCAAAGGTACAAACTATATTATATAGCCCTAAATTGAGTGCTTACTACATTTTTATTGAAAAAAGGAGCCCAACCGCCGAAACTCCTACTGTAAGATCCGAGACCTTTGTGCGTCGCTATGTGTGTGAAATCATTGACGGCTGTGCTCAGCACCTTTTATGAGCGATCCAATCACTCAGGCGTATACTTCCTGAGAAATTTTTGCACTCAATTCCTTAGTTATATCTACCTTTGTCCATTTAGTAAACATATATTTTTGCTTTCTAAAGTATTTCAACATTGACTTCAAATCCATTTCGCTTATCCCAATCAAACCCGCAATCTCTTTCTTATTTTGATAGGCTCTTCTGCAATTTAGTTGAAAAGGATGTGTTCTATCACGAGTTTATTCTTTAGCAATTCGAGTCCAGCTTTACCATACATGCTCCTTTTCATTACTTTCAGTTTGTTGACAAATCCCTCTGTAATGCCGTTGGTAATATTGAGTCTGATAGTGTTTCTTACAGCTTGGAAATCTCTTTTGATGCCTATAATAAATGTCTTCAATGATGATATGGTTGTGTTCCAATACCTTTTCATCCATCTG
>JALERP010000176.1 GCA_022764085.1 Prevotella sp. | reverse complement strand
TGTTGTGGTGGTCAACCTTCAGAGTGAACAATGACAAGTAGAGTCAACGAGTATTATAAATAATAAATTAACTTGTCAACCTGTTTTATGAATAAGACGATAAGTAGTCAACATAAATAGTTAAACTACAGTCACAGTCGTTCCATAACTTTTGTCACATTCGTACCACAGCTTTGGAACAAGTGTGGCAACAGCCTTGGAACGACTGTGACATCAGGCTTTGGAACAAGTGTGACAATAGTTATGGAACAGTTGTGACAATGGGCATCAAGACGTCAATTGATTGCGTTTTATGAGCACATTATATAGGCTGACAGATAAATTTGCTGTCAGACTATCTGTCAGCATGTTATTATACTGAATATTAGTTGGTTCCATCGAAAAAATGACAGATGACAGATAAAATTGAATTAAAAACTCTTACGCGAGCATATAATATAGTGCATCAGCTCCCTCGTCAAACGTCAGCCAATGTCAGAAGATGATAACCGATATCCCCAGCGAGCATTATTTCATCAATAATGTGCAATACGACCATATCATGAGAAAGTTCTATAAGGGCGGAGTTGGAGAAGGCAATGTAAAATGAATGTGATTTATCTGCCATAGCCAATATCTACTTGGCTTTGTGATAAAGGTCGCGAAGCTGTCCCCTTATAGCACCCTTGCGTACGGCATCGTCAAGGGTGCGACGTGCTTCCGCCTTACGTTCCATGAGGATGAGCAGTTCCGCCTTTGAGATGAGGTATTCAATGTTTTGCGGGTCGTTTTCTATTGCCTTGTCCCAATCCATTAGGGCAGCGTCATAGAATTTCTCTGTGGTTTCCAGAGATGCCCGTGAAGCATAGGCAATACTATGGTCGGGAAATAATTCAAGGATTCGGTTGTAGTTGTCCATAGCCTCCTTGTTGTTTCCCCGTTTGATGCATATATATGCCAAGGCAAGCATGCCATCGACATTCTCAGGAGCAACTTTCAGGAAATTGCGGTAGTCGTTTTCTGCCAGTTCATAGCGGCGCATCTTGCCATTTGCGTATGCTCGATAGAAAAGGGCTGCGGGATTGGCGGGTTCTCTTTTGAGAATATCAGTGTAGGTCTCTATGGCATAGTCCCACTGTTCAAGTTCAAGGTTAACGGCTGCCTTGCGCAGATAGAGGTCAGATGAATATTCCGACGACATTATCTGCCGGTTGAGGACGGAGAGTGAATCGCGCCATTCCTTCTGCGTCTGCGAAAAAATGCTGTTAGTCCCAGCCAGGACTAACAGCATTATTAGAATTAATTTTGTCATGCTTTCTTAATAAAGTCAACAATCCATGCACCCACTTCCTTGGTACCATACTTCTCGCCGCCTTCAACCTGAATCTCAGGTGTGCGTACGTTCTGGTCGAGTGAGGCGTCAACGGCCTTACGGATGAGGGCACCCTCTTCCTTAAGGTCGAAATACTCATAGAGCATTGCAACAGAGAGTATCTGGGCCAATGGATTGGCGATGTTCAAGCCCTTGCCCTGAGGCCAAGAACCGTGGATAGGCTCGAAAACGGGAGTGCTGCTGCCTGTAGATGCTGAGGGCAGAAGTCCCATCGAACCGGTGATGCACGAACCTTCGTCGGTGAGGATGTCGCCGAATGTGTTTTCCGTTACCATAACGTCGAAGAACTTCGGGTCTTGAATCATACGCATCGCAGCGTTATCCACATACATATAGTCAGTCTCAACATCTGGATATTCGGGAGCTATCTCTTGTGCGATTTTGCGCCATAGACGGCTTGATGCCAACACATTTGCCTTGTCAACAACCGTAAGGTGCTTGCGGCGTTGGCGTGCATACTGATAGCCTACGCGCAAGATGCGCTCCACCTCCGGACGTGAGTAGTAATTGGTGTCGAGGGCATCCTCCACACCATCGGCATTCACAGTAGGCTCCTGCTTTTTGCCAAAGTACATACCACCAGTAAGTTCACGGATACAAATGAAATCAGCACCACGTACAATCTCATCCTTTAGCGGAGACTTGTGCACGAGGCAGTCGAAAGTGGTGACCGGACGTATGTTGGCAAATAGTCCTAATTTCTTGCGCATGGCAAGGAGCCCCTGTTCCGGGCGAACCTTGGCAGAGGGATTGTTGTCAAACTTAGGGTCACCCACAGATGCGAAGAGTACAGCGTCGGCTTCCTCACACACCTTGAATGTCTCTTCGGGGAACGGGTCGCCAACCTCGTCGATAGCATGTGCTCCGCAGAGAGCTTCCTTGTATTCCACTTCATGTCCGAACTTCTCGGCTACGGCAGACATCACTGCCACGCCTTGTTCCATAATCTCGGGACCTATACCATCGCCCGCGAGAACTGCAATTTTCAGTTTCATATTTCTTTGTTATTATTATTCTTGGAGGTTATTCCTCAATGAGATTAAGCATTTTGAATGTTGCCTTGATGGCGGCTTCAGTCTGGTCGGCATCAAGACCGCGAGTGCGGAAAAGCCTGTCGCCGTTACGCCATGTGATGACCGTCTGAACGAGAGCATCGGTGCGACCACCCGGGGGAATAGTGACTGCATAGTTCTCTAGTATGGGGAACGTGCGGTCGAGATACTCCTTATATATCTTACGCAAAGCCTTTACGAAAGCATCGTACTGACCATCGCCGGTTGAGTCTGACTCATATTGTTCGCCGTTGATTTCTACCTTGACACTCGCCAACGGTTTCAGACCGTATGCAGACGAAACAAGGTAGCTCACCAACTTCACCTTATCCTCCGGAGCCGCATGCTTCAGTACGTCGCTAACAATGAATGGCAGGTCATCCTGAGTAACAATTTCCTTGCGGTCGCCCAGTTCGGTGATGCGCTGCGTCACCTTGCGTGTCTGTTCTGGAGTCAGTTCAAGTCCAAGCTCCTGAAGATTACGGGCAATATTCGCCTTGCCACTGTTCTTGCCAAGGGCATACTCACGCTTTCTGCCGAAACGTTCAGGAACGAGGTCATTGCAATAGAGGTTGTCCTTGTTGTCGCCGTCAGCATGCACACCAGCCACTTGTGTGAAGACGTTGTCTCCAATAATCGGTTGATTGGGTGCCACGGCAATACCTGAATAGCCCTCCACAAGTCGGCTAATGTCGTTGAGCTTGTCTTCGTGGATATTGGTCTTGGCATTGAACTGGTCCTTTAGAATCACCTGAACGCTTGAAAGCGGCGCATTGCCACATCTCTCCCCCAGCCCATTCACTGTGACATGCAGTCCCTTGGCACCGCTGAGCACAGCAGCCAAAGAGTTGCTCACTGCAAGGTCATAGTCATTGTGGGCATGGAAGTCAAAGTGGAGACGCGGATAACGCTTGAGCATCTTACGAAAGTATTCTATTACCTGAAGCGGGTTCATAATACCCAGGGTATCAGGCAACATGAATCGTTTTACTTCAGCAGTGCTTAGGGCATCCATCATCTGATAGACATATTCTGGTGAATCCTTCATTCCATTGCTCCAGTCCTCAAGATACAGATTTACTGTTATGCCTCGTGAACGGGCGTAGAGGACTGTGTCGATTATGTCTGCTATATGCTCCTCCGGAGTCTTGCCCAGCTGTTGGGTACAGTGTTTTAGCGAACCTTTGGTAAGCAAGTTTACCGTATGGCAACCGCAATCCACAATCCAGTCGATTGATTGGAATCCGTCAACAAATCCAAGCACCTCAACACTGTCTCCCTTGCCTATCTGCTGGGCATATCGGCAGATCATCTTCACAGCATCTTTCTCTCCTTCTGAGACACGAGCCGAAGCCACCTCGATACGATCGACGTTTACATCTTTGAGAAGCATACGGGCAATCATAAGCTTCTCATGAGGCAGGAAAGACACGCCGCTTGTCTGCTCTCCGTCGCGCAGCGTGCAGTCCATTATCTCTATGAAAGGCTGAATGCCGTTACGTGGTTTGCTCATTTGTTCTGCGCTTCCCATGTCTCTATCTTATCCTTGTTTTCAAGCAGATAGTCGATATCGTCGAGACCATTAATGAGACAGTGTTTCTTGTAGCCGTTGATTTCAAACTGCTCGCTCTTTCCAGTAGCGAGGTTTGTGACTGTTTGGTTGGGCAAGTCAACCTTAACCTCCATCTTTGGGTTCTGCTTGATACTGTCAAAGAGTTCGGCGAGGAACTCTTCACTCACCACAACAGGAAGCACGAAGTTGTTCAGCTCGTTGTTCTTGTGGATATCAGCGAAGAAACTGCTGATGACCACACGGAATCCATATCCTGCGATTGCCCATGCGGCATGCTCACGGCTTGAACCCGAACCGAAGTTCTTTCCGGCCACGAGAATACATCCTCCATAGGTGGGGTCGTTGAGCACGAAGTCCTTCTTGGGCGAACCGTCCTTGTTAAAGCGCCAGTCGCGGAAAAGGTTTTCTCCGAATCCCTCCTTGTCGGTAGCTTTGAGGAAGCGTGCAGGTATTATCTGGTCTGTGTCCACATTCTCTAATGGAAGTGGAACGCATGTACTTGTTATAACGTCAAATTTCTGTTTCATCTTTCAATATTTCAATATTTCAACAACTCTCTTGGATCTGTGATTTTTCCTGTTACGGCAGCAGCGGCGGCCACCAACGGTGAAGCGAGGATAGTGCGCGAACCAGGACCCTGACGTCCCTCAAAGTTACGGTTGCTTGTTGAAACCGCATACTTGCCTGCTGGGACCTTGTCATCGTTCATTGCAAGGCAAGCCGAGCATCCAGGTTGGCGAATCTCGAAGCCTGCTTCTGCAAATACTTTGTCAAGACCTTCCTCGCGAATCTGCTTGTCAACAGCCCATGACCCGGGTACAAGCCAAGCTACAACATTATCAGCCTTCTTTCTGCCCTTTACAATAGAAGCAAAGGCGCGGAAATCCTCAATACGGCCATTGGTGCATGCACCAAGGAAGACGTAATCTATGGCATGTCCGAGGAGTTTCTCTCCAGGAGCAAAACCCATATAATCGAGCGACTTCTGGAATGATGCCTTGCCTGCCTCGTCAATTTCGTCGAGAGTGGGGATTTTTTCAGTAATACCGATACCCATGCCAGGGTTGGTACCATAGGTGATGCGAGGTTCAATGTCGGCTGCCTCGAAGTTGAGTTCCTTGTCGAATACAGCGTCATCACCGCTCTTCAAGGTTTTCCAATATTCAACGGCTTTGTCCCAAGCCTCTCCCTTAGGAGCAAACTCGCGTCCCTTTATGTATTCGAATGTTGTCTCGTCGGGAGCAACAAATCCACCACGCGCACCCATCTCAATAGAAAGGTTGCAGAGAGTGAGACGTCCTTCCATAGTCATATCCTTGACAACCTGACCGGAGTATTCAACGAAGTAACCTGTAGCTCCTGATGTTGTGAGCTTCGACATGAGATAAAGAGCCACATCCTTGGGAGTGACACCCTTCTGAAGCTGTCCGTTGATATTGATACGCATTGACTTCGGTTTCTGCTGGAGAATACACTGAGAAGCCATAACCATCTCAACCTCAGAAGTTCCGATGCCAAATGCTACAGCACCCATTGCACCATGGGTAGATGTGTGTGAGTCACCACAAACGATGGTCATACCAGGAAGGGAAAGACCTTTCTCAGGACCTACTACGTGGATGATACCATTGTCTTTTGACATCATACCATAATGGGTAAGACCGAAGTCGGCGGCGTTATTTGCCAGTGTGTCCACTTGCTTTTTTGAAACAGGATCCTCGATAGGCTTGTCCTGGTCGTGAGTGGGAGTGTTATGGTCGGGCATACAATAGATATGGTCGGGACGGAAGCACTTGAGTCCTCTTTCCCTCATACCGGCGAATGCCTGTGGTGATGTCACCTCGTGGCAATAGAGGCGGTCAATGTAAAGTTGGGTGGGACCGTCTTCAATCTGCTGAACGACGTGCTTGTCCCAAATCTTGTCGAATAATGTATTCATATTTGTCTATGTTTATCCTCTAAACTTGTTAATACAATCAATATATGCCTCAACGGAAGCAGTCACAATGTCGGTGTTGGCACCAAATCCGTAATACACGTTGCCGTTATACTCCACTTGCATGTGTACTTTACCTACATCGTCCGAGCCCTTGCTGATGGCCTGAATTGTGAACTCCTTGAGTGTCATGTGTTTCTGGATAATTTTCTTTAGTGCCTTGATTGCGGCATCAACAGGACCATTACCTGTACTTGCCTCTTCAAACTTCTGTCCTGATATGTCAAGACCTATACTTGCAACACTCTTCACACCCATACCGGTAGTCACCTGCAGGAAATCGAGCTTCACTGCACGACTTTCCGCAGTGTCTGCACCAGCGAGCATAAGGATATCGTCATCATTCACCTCCTTCTTCTGGTCGGCAAGACGGAGGAACTTCTGATAAATGGCATCCACCTTATCCTCGTCGTCAATCTTCACTCCGAGTACACCGAGTCGGAACTTCAATGCTGCACGACCCGAACGAGCTGTCAATACGATAGAGTTGTCGTCGAGACCAACATCCTTGGGGTCAATAATCTCGTATGTGGATACATTCTTAAGTACACCATCTTGATGAATACCACTGGAATGAGCAAAGGCGTTGCGACCCACGATAGCCTTGTTGGGCTGCACAGGCATATTCATAAGACTCGACACCATGCGGCTTGTGGGGCATATCATCGTGGTGTTGATATTGGTGTCGATTTCGATGTCCTTATGACACTTCAGAATCATGGCAATCTCTTCAAGCGAGGTGTTGCCCGCACGCTCACCTATACCGTTGATTGTCACCTCCACCTGGCGCGCTCCGTTGAGCACACCGCTAAGGGTGTTGGCTGTAGCCATGCCAAGGTCGTTATGGCAGTGTGTGGAGATGATTGCATTGTGAACACCGTCAACATGCTCCATAAGATACTTGATTTTCTCTCCGTATTCAGATGGAAGACAATAACCTGTCGTGTCTGGTATATTCACAACTGTGGCACCAGCCTTGATAACAGCCTCTACCACACGAGCCAAGTACTCGTTGTCGGTGCGGCCTGCATCTTCTGCGTAAAACTCAACATCCTCCACATATTTTTTTGCATACTTTACGGCAGCAACGGCACGCTCTATGATTTCCTCGCGATTGCTGTTAAACTTAAACTTTATGTGTGAGTCACTCGTACCGATACCAGTATGGATACGCTTGTGCTTAGCATACTTAAGCGATTCGGCAGCCACGTCGATATCCTTTTCCACGGCGCGTGTAAGGGCGCAGATTGTAGGCCATGTCACAGCCTTGGAGATTTCGATAACCGAGTTGAAATCACCGGGACTTGATATTGGGAATCCTGCCTCGATGACATCCACACCGAGTTTTTCCAATTGCTTAGCCACCTGAATCTTTTCTACTGTGTTCAACTGGCATCCGGGAACCTGTTCGCCGTCCCTAAGCGTTGTGTCGAAGATAAATAATCTGTCTGTCATATCTATAATCCTTAATTCTTAATTCTTAATCCTTAATTTTTAATTCTTAATCAAAAAAAGAACCTTCCCCACATGGAAGTGAGAAAGGTTCAGTAAATATCCCATAGATGAACTACATACACACCTTTTCACTTCCGACCCCGCCTTGAAGTCGAATAATATTAATAATGTGTAGAAGTCCCAAATTATTCATATTCATTCTTTTTTAATTATTTCGGCTGCAAAGTTATACATTTTTTCGGTAATAAGCAAATATATTGTTACTTTTTTCTATAAATTACTTATATTTTTCTGCTTTTTCTTTGTTTTTTGGTGAAAAAGGGCTATTTTTGCAGAAAAAATACATTATATTATGCATATAACTCTTGTAGCTGGCGCACGCCCCAACTTCATAAAGCTGGCGCCAATCATTTGGGCAACAAACAAGGCCAAGGAAAACGGCTTTGATATCAACTATACATTGATATATACAGGAAAAAAGGATGACCCTACGGTGGATGCCGACTTGTATGAGCAATTGGAGATTAAAAGTCCGGATGTCTTCCTCGGGGTTGACTGTGAAAGTATAAATGAACTTACGGGAAAGGTAATGGCAGCCTTTGACACCTACCTCGACAGATTTGAAGTAAATAAAGCACACTCGCATACTGTGATTGTTTGCGATGATCTCGCGTCCACCATGGCAGTGGCGATAGTGACGAAAAAGCGGGGACTGCGGCTTGCCCACTTAGTGGCTGGTACACGCTCATTTGATATCAAAATGCCAAAGGAAATCAACCGACTGGTAATCGACGGGCTCAGCGACCTGATGTTCACCGCCGGTATTAATGCCAACAGCATTGCAACACGTGAGGGTGCCGAGCTTAATAAGATTTATATGGTGGGTAACCTGCTTATTGACACACTGCGTCATAACCATTCTCGTTTCAAACGACCGCAATGTATTGAAGGACTGGAGCGTTATTTTGTACTTACAGTCAACCGCAAGGCACTTATTTCCGATACTACATATCTTAGGGATATGGTGGCTGTCATTGAGCGGGAGACTGGAGGCACACCCGTAATAGCACCTCTTCGTCCACTTGCAGCCAAGGCAATGTCACCGTTGCTCTCCACAGATTCTTCTATACACATTGTGGATAGTCTGTCGTACCTGGAATTCGGGTATCTCACTTCTCATGCCTTTGGAATTATAACCGACTCTGGCAATGTGGCAGAGGAGGCGACATTCCTCTCCATTCCTTGTATCACGCTCAACAACTATACCGAGCACATCGAGACTGTGACTATCGGCAGCAACGTGCTTGTAGGCAGTGACATCGCCCTACTCAGCTCCTCACTGTCTGACATTATTGCGGGCAAATGGAAACGCTCCGCTATTCCAGACCGATGGGACGGTAGAACAGCGGAGCGCATCTTGCAGTCTCTATATTGAACACAGAGACACTAAGTCACAGAGAGTATTCTTTACTTACCGACCTCAAACTTTGTGCCTGTCTGCTTTATTAGCTCACGGGCATAACGTTCGGGGTAGCCGGGACGTGAGGGACGCTTGCCAAGACCGAACTGGTCGCGAACAAACTGGCCGTTGACATCTTCCTTCACCACCATGTCGTTGTACTTCACGATTAGGTATGTGGCAAGCTGCTTCCAGCGGTCAAGCATCTGTTGGGCCTTGTCTGATGTATAGGCTGATAGATAATCCACTGCTGCCTGACGATTGGACTTCGAGAGTTCCACTGCCTTTGCCTCCACCTCAGCCTGTGCTGCGAAATATGAGTTGTCGAGCGAATCGCGCACTGCCTGCAGGCTGCCGAACATCTGCGAATATCTCGGATAAACCATATTGCTCACCCAGTTGCACACCCAGAAGGCATTGTCCATACTGAATGTGATGTTGTCGGCACCTGGAGTATTGTAACATTTTGGAGACTTGGTAGTGCAGCAATATACCGGAGTGAATGCCACCATATTGGCGTCGTCATTACCAAACCATAAGATTCCTCCCACCTCTCGTGGAAGCCATGAACGCATCTGGCTTACATATACAAATCCACTCTGTTGTGTACTGACTGGGCGCTCGTTGAAATAGTCCTTGCCGTCAACCTTGAACCGCAATGGTGTGGGACGATATGGCATCTCCCAAATTCCTCCACCAATGTCACTGTCAAGGGCAAAGGGAGTACCTTCATAGTGGTCGCGCATAGCCATCTCCATATCATGTACGCTCAACTTGCGGTTGGGTACAATCCACAAAGGCATAGGCTTGGCATCGGCCACCTTTCCGGCTGCATAATCCACATATTGCTCCATATCGTTGCTATACATATTAAAGAATGTCCATACGCGCGCCTCGCAGAAACGACGACCGCCAAAGTCTGGAGCTGCATAGGTCTCACAGAAACTAAACTCGGCATCCTTACCGCTAAACCATCCCTTTTCACGCGCAAACTTCACAACATTCTTTGAGCACATAACGTTCTGCTTGTCTTTCTGGTTGAAAGTGCGTATGCGGCTCTGGTTGGCATGGGCACAGATGGCATCATCGGGAACACGCAGGGCAACCCATACCACCGACTTGCTTCCCGCGCCACATCCCATCATCTCCATTATCCACGCCTCGTTAGGGTCGCAAATGGTGAATGTCTCCCCCTCGGAATTATACCCGTAGGTCTCGGCAAGAGTAGTCATAACCTTTATAGCCTCGCGAGCCGACTTTGAACGTTGGAGGGCAAGGTAGATGAGTGAGCCATAGTCGATGATACCAGTAGAGTCAACCATTTCCTCTCGACCGCCAAAAGTGGTTTCACCGATGGTCACCTGCCATTCATTAATATTACCAATCACGTTGTAAGTCTCCTCTGCCTGAGGAATCTCTCCGTGATACTCATTAGTGTCCCAGTCGAATATCTTCACCATTTCACCCTTGGCATGCTTGCCTGCAGGGAAATGAGCCAGATGCTGGAACATGCCATAGTCGTCAGCACTGTAGCTACACATCACCGAACCGTCAACACTCGCCTTCTTACCTACAATAAAGTTGGTACAGGCAAAACTGGTTATAACAGACAAGCACAGCGATGCAAGTATAATTGTCTTTTTCACAAATTCCTGATTTTTAATTTACTTCATCAATTGCTGGCTGCATACCCGCCTATTGTAGGGACTTTATTTCATGTAAGTCCGATACCACGATATAGGTATTCATTGCGGCGTGCGGTCTTACACAAGGTAACACCCTACAGCCGATGTAGTCGCGCAGCAATTCTTAATTCTTAATTCTTAATTTTTAATTCTTAATTTAAATTCCTCCCTTACACAGCCTTGAAGCTCATGTCAAGTCCCTTGACTGAATGTGTGAGTGCACCTACAGAAATAAAGTCAACACCACACTCGGCATAATCGCGGAGAGTGTCGAAAGTAATGCCTCCACTTGACTCAGTCTCATACTTACCGCCAACAATCTCAACAGCCTTCTTCGTATCCTCAACCGAGAAGTTGTCGAGCATGATACGGTCGATACCTCCGCAGTCCATAGCTTGCTTGAGCTCTTCGAAATTGCGTACCTCAATCTCAATCTTCAGGTCAAGACCTTTCTCCTTGAGGTATTCATGGCAGCGATTGATGGCATTGGCAATACCGCCGGAGAAATCCACGTGGTTGTCCTTGAGGAGAATCATGTCGAAGAGTCCGATGCGGTGATTACATCCTCCACCAATCTTCACCGCTTGTTTTTCGAGCATGCGCATACCAGGAGTGGTCTTGCGGGTGTCGAGCACACGGGTGTGGGTGCCTTCCAGACGCTCAACGTACTTAGAGGTCATAGTAGCTATGCCGCTCATTCTCTGCATAATATTGAGCATCAGGCGTTCAGTCTGAAGGAGTGAACGCACCTTACCTGTGACAATCATAGCCACGTCGCCCTTCTTTACTTTACTACCATCGCCCATAAACACCTCCACCTGCATAGTTGGGTCAAAACGGTGGAACACTTCCTTTGCAATTTCCACTCCAGCAAGAATGCCATCTTCCTTTATGAGCAATTTTGACTTGCCCATAGCATCCTCAGGAATACAACACAATGTTGTGTGGTCGCCATCGCCGATATCCTCGGCAAAAGACAGATCTATCAGTCTGTCCACAAGTTCTTCTACCTTAAGCATATTCTTAATTTTTAATTCTTAATTTTTAATTCTTAATTCTTAATCCCTTAAAGGTAAACTCCCACTCCGATTCTTATTCCTACCGTACTAAAGTCACGATGGCTCTTGAAAGACTGGTCGTAATAAACCTCCGGCTCTACAGTAACAGTCTTACTCAGGAAGAAGGCATAGCCCACCTGAATACCAGGCTGGAAGTCATCAAAAGCATTACCCGCATGCACATAATTCAGATGTCCACCGAGATAAAGTCCGTTCTGCACAATATAATATCGCATACCCACTCCAGCCTTGAAATAAGTAGGCATATCGTTTTTCTTGTCAATACCTAATTGTGCAGTAGCCATAAGATTGTCATCAAAGAGATAACCTCCCTTTGCCTGCAGACCAAACGACGCTTTCTCAGAACCATTGTAACTAAGGCTCAAGCCTGAAACCGAGGCTCCTACATAGTATTTTCCCGCCTCAAACTGTGCATACGCAGCCATTGTAAGCATTACTGCCACCATAATCAAATAAACTCTTTTCATAATCGCGAATCTTTAATATTATTAATGTGTTTTCTTGTATTTTGATTCTACCATATGGAACCATCCGTACGCCACAAAGAGCACTACTATTCCAAGCAGATAACCTATAGTGTCGGGCAATCCTAATGCCTGTTTAGACACAAACAGGAACGTGGCGCATACGGTTGTCATAAACAATGCAGGAATAAGCACAAAGTAATAAGGTTTGCCGTTTTTCATGAGATACATCACAATAGCCCACAGTGTGAAAACTGATAATGTCTGGTTCGACCATCCAAAATACTGCCATATCACGTTGAATCCGTCGGGGTTTTCCACCTGCCATAGCAACAAGGCTATACATACAAGAAATATTGGTACTGAGATAATCAGGCGGCGTTTGATACTGCGCTGCTCCATACGTACGAAATCGGCAATGATGAGTCTTGCTGAACGCAGTGCCGTGTCACCACTCGTAATTGGCGCTGCCACGACTCCAAGCATTGCCAGAATACCACCTACAACACCTAACCAGTCATTACAGATGATGTTCACTACCTTGGGGGCTGACGTAGAGAAACCGTTGTTGGCATATTCGGTAATCACCTGATACCCAGGTTGTGGTTCGGCATAGAAGAAATACGAGGCAACAGTCGCCCATATCAGGGCCACAATACCCTCGGTGATCATTGCACCGTAAAAGATAGGGCGTCCCATGCGCTCACTCTTCATGCAGCGTCCCATCAACGGGCTTTGTGTGGCATGGAAACCGCTGATAGCGCCACATGCTATCGTAATAAATAGACATGGATACAGTTGGCTACTCCAATTGGAGTCAACCGTAAGCGCCTTGTTTCCCAAACCGTCCCACAATTCAGGAATAGAAGGCCACTTAATGATAAGCATTACCATCAGTGCAGCTGCCATAAACAGGAGTGAGAAGGCAAAAATGGGATATATACGCCCAATAACCTTATCTACCGGCAGCATAGTTGCAATGAAATAATATGCAAAGATGATGATAATCCACATTGTGGTGGAACCGGCAATGCTGTCGAGAATCTCAGCAGGACTATATACAAACACTGCTCCCACCATTATAAGAAGCACTACGGAGAACACAAGCATCACCTTGCGCGTGGTGGCGCCAAGAGTGTCGCCGATAATCTCTGGAAGCCCCGCTCCACCCTTGCGTATGGAAATCATACCGCTGAGATAGTCATGGGTGGCTCCGGCAAAGATGCAGCCCAAAACAATCCACAGATAAGCTGCAGGGCCAAACTTTGCTCCCATAATGGCACCAAAGATAGGACCTGTGCCTGCAATGTTCAGAAACTGAATCATGAATATCTTCCAGTTGGGGAGCACCATGAAGTCAACACCGTCTGCCTTGACAACGGCAGGAGTATCTCTGTCGTCAGGCCCAAACACCGTTTCGACAAACTTTCCATAAAGGAAATAGCCCAACACAAGGGCTATAACGCATAATACAAACGTTATCATATATAGTATAAATCTTTAAAGTTGCTTATTTTTTGTGCAAAAGTAACAATTTAATTTGATATATGAAAAAAAAATCATAACTTTGCACACAAATTTGGATAAAAAATGAAAATTTGCTATATATTAGTACATATTTTGACGATATTTTATGCCTTTTCTGCCAGTGCACAGGACATAAGTCATCCTAAATACGAAGTGAGGGCTGTATGGCTCACAACGATTGGAGGATTAGATTGGCCACATTCTTATGCACAGTCAGTTGCATCGACAAACAAACAACAAAAGGAACTCACAGATATACTCGACCGCCTGCAACGCGCCAATATCAACACCGTGCTGCTGCAGACGAGGGTGAGGGGCACAACCATATATCCATCAACTATAGAGCCATGGGACGGATGTATGTCTGGCTTTCCCGGCAAGTCTCCGGGGTATGACCCTCTTGCTTTTGCCATAGAAGAATGCCATAAGCGCGGCATGGAACTCCATGCTTGGGTAGTGACTATCCCCGTGGGAAAATGGAACAAGACAGGATGCAAGCGGATTAAGTCCCGACACCGCGGTATCGTCAAGCGCATAGGGGACGAAGGGTATATGAGGCCCGAGAACCCGCTTACAGCTAAGTATATCGCCAACATATGCGAAGAAATTACAAGAAATTACGATATTGACGGAATACACCTTGACTATATAAGGTATCCCGAACAAGAGAAACTAAAGGCATATTCTCTCCCGACTTGCCGCAATAATATCACACGCATAGTCAAGGCTGTCCACTCAAAGGTAAAAGCCCTGAAACCATGGGTGAAGATAAGTTGTTCGCCATTAGGTAAGCATTCCGACCTGAGCAGGTATCGAAGCAACGGATGGAATGCCTATAATACTGTGGCTCAGGATGCTCAGGCATGGTTGAAGGATGGACTTATGGATCAATTATATCCTATGATTTACTACAAGGGCAACAATTTCTTTCCCTTTGCAGCCGACTGGCAGGAGGAATGTCACGACAGGAGCATCAGTGCTGGTCTTGGTATTTATTTCATGTCGCCTTGTGAGGGTAACTGGACTATCGATATGGTTCGTCGTCAACTCTATTTCCTTCGCTCGGAAGGCATTGGACATTGCTTCTTCAGATGTAAGTTCTTGCTCGACAATGTGCAGGGCATCTATGATTTCGTGGCTAATGAACTCAACCGCTATCCTGCCCTAATTCCACCGATGACATGGGCGAAATGCACACCACCGTCGCCGCCCTCATCGCTTGCGTATGACCATAAGAAACGTCTGCTGTCTTGGCAACCCGCTGACAGCGACACATATTTATATAATATTTATATGTCGGACAATTCTTCCAATGGCATTCACTCGCCGGAAAACATGATTGCCGTACGCACTGCAGAAAAACAGATACAGATACCACCACAACACAATTTGTTTGATATCCAATATGCAGTGACGGCCATTGACAGATACGGCAACGAGAGCGAGCCGTCTGTATTCACAATAAAAGGTATTTGGAAAAGATGATGGAAAAAATAATATTGGGTATCGATCCCGGTACCAACATCATGGGGTATGGACTGATAAAGGTCATAGGCAATAAGGCTGAAATGATTTCCATGGGTGTTATCGATCTGAGAAAATTTCCTGACCCCTATCTCAAACTCGGACATATCTTCGAGCGCGTAACAGGAATCATTGATTCTTACCTGCCCGACGAGATGGCTATCGAGGCTCCTTTCTTCGGCAAAAACGTACAATCAATGCTAAAGCTCGGACGCGCCCAGGGCACAGCGATAGCCGCGGCCATCCACCACGGCATCCCTATTCATGAATATGCCCCGCTAAAGATAAAAATGGCGATTACGGGCCAAGGACAGGCTTCGAAGGAACAAGTGGCTGGTATGCTCCAGCGTTTGCTAAAGCTTGACAAAAGCGAGATGTGCAAGTTTATGGACGCTACCGACGCCCTGGGTGCCGCCTATTGCCATTTTCTTCAGATGAGCCGCCCCGAAACGGGAGAGAAGCATTATTCAAGCTGGAAGGACTTCGTCAACAAGAACAAAGAAAGAGTGAAGTAATAAATGAAGAGTGAAGAATTGAGCTCCTCAGAAAACTGTGATAGTCATAACTAAATAAATATCCGTGATAATCCGTGGATAAAAAAGAACATATTTATGCAGAAGATAATTAAGATTGAAAACGGCGTGACCAGGATGCCAGAATGGCGTATGGCAGAGCCGGTGAACTTTGAACTTTGCGACGGCGAACACCTTGCCATCGTGGGAGCTAACGGCAGCGGCAAGTCGATGCTTGTGGATATCATCATAGGCAGGCATCCACTCATTATGACCGAACCACACTATGACTTTACGCCAAGCACCAAGCCCTTGGCAGCGGATAACATTAAGTATATCACCTTCCGTGATTCCTACGGTGACAGTGACGGTACATATTTCCTACAGCAAAGATGGAACCAACAGGAAATTGACGAGGAAACACCTCGTGTGGGCACCGAACTGGAAAAAGCATACCTAATGTCGGGCGATGATACACCTGAGCGTCGCCAACTCCAGCAACATCTTTATAAACTATTCCATATCGAACACCTCATGGATAAGTATCTGATATTGATGTCGAGCGGCGAGCTGAGGAAATACCAGCTTACAAAGGCTCTATTGACCGACCCGCGAGTACTTATTATGGATAATCCTTTCATCGGTTTAGACGCCGAGACCCGCGACCAACTAAAGGCCTTGCTAACGGATCTTGCAGGTGAGCGTCATCTACAAGTGGTGCTCGTACTGTCAAAAACCGACGATATTCCTGATTTCATCACTCATGTAGTAGGGGTTGAGGATATGCGAGTGAAAGATAAAATGACAAGACAGGAATACGTATCCAGTCGCCAACCCAATCCTTCGAGGGTATTGGGCAAGGATATGGAGCAATCCATCCTTGACTTGCCATATAGAGACAATGACTACCATACACAGGAGGTTGTGGGTATGAACAAGGTGAGCATAGTTTATGGCGAACGCACTATACTTAAGGAACTTGACTGGAAAGTAAGTAATGGCGAAAGATGGGCACTTAGCGGACAGAACGGTTCGGGAAAGAGCACTCTGCTCTCTCTCGTGTGTGCCGACAATCCCCAAAGCTATGCTTGCGACATTTCCCTATTCGGCAATCCGCGCGGTTCGGGTGAAAGTATTTGGGACATCAAGAAACACATAGGCTATGTATCCCCCGAGATGCACCGCTCATATCACCGCGACATTCCCGCGATAAGGATTGTTGCAAGCGGACTTAAAGACACTGTGGGACTGTATGCAAGACCTGATGAGAGCGAGTATGACACCTGTCGCCTGTGGATGAAGATATTCGGACTTGAAGGCAAGGAAAACACCTCGTTCCTTAAGCTGTCAAGCGGTGAGCAACGCTTGGTTCTTGTGGCAAGGGCATTCGTAAAAGACCCACAACTGCTTATTCTCGACGAGCCTCTTCATGGTCTTGACAACCATAACCGCAGACTTGTCAAGGACGTTATCGAAACCTTCTGCCGCCGTCGCAATAAAACCCTCATTATAGTGACTCATTACAAGGAGGAACTCCCCTCATGTATCGACCATAGCATATACCTCAGGCGTCATGTCTAAGCAGCAGAAGAAGTGTGCAGTCTTTATGTTCCGCAGTGAGGATTGACATTCCTCACTGCGGAACATAAAGACTGCACAAAGCAACTCAGAGCTCAAGACTAATGGCTTAACTCCCAAAACATTGAGCACTTGAGAAAGTTGTGTTATATATCTACGACACCTTTGACTGGCAAAATTGTTCCCCTAACACAAATCCTTCTTCATAGAGTGCCTCAAGCTTCTTCTCGTCCTTTTCCATTCTGCCCACATCCATAGGACGCTGTGGACGAATGACATCAACAATACCACGGTCTTCCATGTCCTCCACCATCTCAAGTTGGCGGTTGTATTCGGCTATGCGTCTGCTGAGGGCAACCCGCAATCGGGGGTATTTCTTATATATGAACCTGGGTATTTTGCGGTCACGGGACGTGTTACGATAACCACGATTGCGCGTAAGCACCAGTACGTTGCGCTCGTGTCCCATATCAATAGCACGCTGCACCGGGATGCTGTCAACAATACCTCCGTCAAGGTATGGCAAACCATCAACATCAATCACCTTACTGACATACGGAAGACTGCTGCTGGCGCGACATATGTCCAGGAGCCGCTGCCTGTCACCCGACTTCTCCGTGAGGTATTCTGCCCTGCCTGTATTGCAGTTGGTAACAACCATTTCAAACGTGGATTGTGAGGAAAAATATGTGTCATAATCATACGGGACCAATTCATTTGGAAAACGGTCATATAGAAGTTCTGGATCGAAGATACAGCCTTGGGTGACAAGATGGCGCAATCCGATGTAGTCATATTTTACCAACATGTCTATGTTGGACATACGTGCCCTCCGTGGCTGGCGACTTACATACGACAAACCATTACAGGCACCGGCAGACACGGCGACTATATACCTGAAGTTAACATCATATTTCATAAAGGCATCAAGCACCCCACTTGTAAACACTCCGCGCATTCCGCCACCTTCGAGCACAAGCCCAGTCTTTCTGAATATCATCTTTATCTATGTTATAAATTGCTAATTATGACATTAAAGTTGTAAATTTCGTGCAAAGTTACAAGTTTTTCCGAAAAAAATGCGTATCTTTGCAAAGTTTTTTTGAATTAATAATAAAAAATATTGCTTATGTTTGACAAAAATACGTATATAAGACGTCGTAATGAGCTAAAAAAACTCATTAATGACGGTATTGTAATCTTATTCGGCAACAATGAGTCGCCGATGAACTATTCTGCCAACGCATATTATCCCCATAGGCAGGACTCGACATTCATATATTATTTCGGCCAGCACCGTGAGGGCCTGGCAGGCGTGATTGACATAGACAATAACCGCGAGACTCTCGTAGGCGATGACATCGACGTGGTTGACATAGTATGGTATGGCTCTGTTGATTCCGTGAGCGACCTTGCGGCACAGGTGGGAGTGGAGAACACACTGCCAATGAAAGGTTTGTCATCCATCGTACAGGATGCGCTGAAGAACAAACGTAAGATACACTTCCTGCCGCCTTACCGCCACGACACCATGATTCAGATTATGGACCTGCTGGGCATTCACCCCAACCAGCAGAAAGAGTCGGCTTCGCTCGAACTCATCAAGGCTGTGGTGAAGATGCGCTCTACAAAGGAGCCACAGGAAATAGAGGCCATCGAAAGAGCATGCGAAGTGGGATATAAGATGCACACCAAGGCAATGCGCCTCGTGCGTCCGGGAGTGACAGAGAAGTTCGTGGGCGGACAGGTGGATGGAATGGCTAACTCCTACTCGTCGAAGGTGAGCTTCGCCACCATCTTCAGCCAGCATGGGGAGATAATGCACGGCAATCCGTCGATGACACTGCTTGAGGCCGGACGCCTTGCACTTTGCGATGCGGGTTGCGAACTCGACGACTATTGCTCCGACAATACACGCACAATGCCTGTCAACGGCAAGTTTGACCAAAGACAACGCGAGATTTATTCCATCGTGGAGGCTTGCCATGACTATGCCCTTGACGTGGCTAAACCAGGAGTGAAATGGTATGACGTACACATGAACGTGTGCCGGCTAATGACTGATAAGCTAAAGGAACTCGGACTTATGAAGGGCGACACAGAGGAAGCCGTACAGGCTGGCGCTCACGCCATGTTCTTGCCTCACGGACTTGGACACATGATGGGACTTGACGTACACGACATGGAGGCTCTCGACCAGAAATATGTAGGTTTTGATGACGAGGTGCAACCATCTGAACAGTTTGGCACCAACTGTCTGCGAATGGGACGTCGATTGCAGGAGAATTTCGTCATGACAGACGAGCCTGGAATATATTTCATACCGGCACTTATCGATGACTGGAAGGCAAGCGGACACTGCAAAGATTTCATCAACTTCGACCTTCTGGAGACCTACAAGGACTTCGGTGGCATACGTATCGAGGACGACATACTCATCACCAATGACGGATGCCGTTTCCTCGGCAAGAACCGCATTCCATACCATCCCGACGACGTGGAGAAGTATATGGCAGAAAACAAGGAGTATTAAAATAAAAAATGTATATAAGACAATGAAGAAAATTATTATTCTTTCGCTTGCCGTTCTGATTAGCGGTGGAGCTATGGCAGCCAAGAAGAAGGAGGTTGTCAACAAGAACAAACCTGTATTTACAACCGTCTTGGAAAACAAGATTTCAAGCATTAAGGACCAGAGTCGCAGTGGCACATGCTGGAACTACTCTACCCTCTCCTACTTTGAGAGTGAAATACTGAAGAAGTCTGGCAAAGAATACAATCTCTGCGAGATGTTTGTGTGCAACAAGACTTATATGGACAGGGCTATACAGGTAGTGCGTCTCCACGGCGACTGCCAGTTTGCACAGGGTGGCTCATGTTATGACCCATTGTTCTGCATCCAAAACTATGGAATCTGTCCTGAAGAGGCTATGCCATTCCCAGGTTCACTCTACGGTGACTCGCTCAACAACTTCAACGAGTTCTTTGGATTAATGGAGCCTTATGTTGCCGCAGTGGCAAAGAGCGACTCCAAAAAACTTTCTCCGCAGTGGAAGGTAGGCCTTCAGGGTATTCTCGACGCATACCTTGGCAAGTGTCCCGAAAAGTTCACATACGAAGGCAAGGAATACACTCCGAAGTCATTTGCTGCAAGTCTCGGGCTTAACTGGGATGATTATGTGACAATCACCTCATATACACACCATCCTTTCTACACACGCTTTGCAGTAGAAGTTCAGGATAACTGGCGTAACCCATTGTCTTACAATGTTCCAATGGACGAAATGATGCAGATTATTGACAATGCCCTTGAACAGGGATATACTATAGCATGGGGCGGTGACGTGAGCGAGGAAGGTTTCACACGTAAGGGTGTGGCATACAATTACGATGTCAAGCAGATGCAGAGCATGAAGGGAAGCGACGCGGCCAAGTGGATGCGTTTGGAGAAGGCTAAGAAGACCGAACTTTTCGACTCTTTAGGATGCAAGGCGCCCGAAATCATTCCAACACAGGAGATGCGCCAGCAGCGCTATGACAACTGGGAACTGACTGACGACCACGGAATGCTTATCTATGGTATTGCCAAGGACCAGTATGGCAAGGAATATTATATGGTGAAGAACTCATGGGGCGAGACAGGCGACTACAAGGGAATCTGGTATATGACAAAGTCATTTATCGCTGCCAACACTATGGACTATATGGTTAACAAAAACGCCATACCGGCTGAAATCCGTAAGAAACTTGGATTATAAATGAACTTTGAGTGGAACTATACACCGCCAACAGAGGAAAGAATACGCGCAGCCAAGGAATTGGCTGAGAAAATTGGCATGAGTCCGATTCTGGCCGACCTCCTCATACAGAGAGGAATAAAGACAGAATCGGCAGCCAAGCGATTCTTCCGTCCCATGCTGAGTGAACTTATCGACCCATTTCTCATGAACGACATGGATGTGGCAGTCGATAGGCTCAATGATGCCATGGGACGGAAAGAGCCTATCCTCGTATATGGCGATTATGACGTGGATGGGTGTACGGCAGTGGCTCTCGTCTATAAGTTCCTTCTGCAGTTCTATTCTAATATCGACTACTACATCCCCGACCGTTACGAAGAGGGATATGGCGTGAGCCGCAAGGCAATCGAGCAGTCAAAGGAGAGAGGCATAAAGCTAATCATTGTGCTCGACTGCGGCATAAAGGCAAATGAGGAGATAGCATTCGCAAAGAGTCTCGGCATAGACTTCATCATCTGCGACCACCATGTTCCGGATGAAGAGATGCCGCCAGCAGTTGCCATACTTAATCCCAAGAGGGCAGACACAACCTATCCTTTCCATCATCTATCGGGATGCGGAGTGGGATTCAAGTTTATGCAGGCTTTTGCCAAAAACAATGGCTTACCATTCTCGCGGCTCATACCGTTGCTTGATTTCTGTGCGGTGAGTATCGCATCTGACATAGTACCTGTGACGGGAGAAAACCGCACGTTGGCATTCCACGGCCTAAAACAACTCAACCAGAATCCGTCCATCGGACTCAAGGCTATCATAGAGACCTGTGGTCTCACCGGACGTGAACTGACCATGAGTGACATTGTATTTAAAATAGGTCCGCGCATTAATGCGTCTGGAAGAATGCAGAACGGCAAAGAGGCAGTTGACCTGCTTGTTGAAAAAGACTTCAAAAAAGCCCTATACCAAGCGAAACTCATAAACGGATATAACGAGCAACGCAAGGACATTGACAAGCAGATGACTGAGGAAGCAAACCATATAGTGGAAAAGCTCGAAAACCAAAGACATCAGTCATCCATTGTGCTTTATGACTCTGGATGGAAGAAAGGCGTTATAGGAATCGTAGCTTCAAGGATAACGGAGATTTACTTCCGCCCCACTATCGTTATGACCATCAACGACGGTATGGCCACTGGCTCAGCCCGTTCGGTTGCAGGTTTCGACATTTACGATGCCATTAAAAGTTGCCGTGACCTACTGGACAATTTTGGTGGGCATACGTATGCCGCTGGTCTGTCGATGAAGGTCGAAAACATACCTGCCTTCAAGAAACGTTTCCAGGCCTATGTTGATGAACATATCCTGCCCGAACAAACCCAGGCAATACTTGACGTGGAGGCTGTGATTGACTTTAGGGACATAACGAAAAAATTACTGAGCGACTTGAAAAAGTTTGCGCCACATGGTCCTTGCAATCCCCGGCCGCTTTTCTGCACTCACAATGTATATGACTATGGCACGAGCAAGGTCGTAGGTAAGAATCAGGAGCACATAAAACTTGAACTCGTGGATAGTATGTCAAGCAATGTAGTCAACGGGATAGCATTCGGCCAGAGTGCGTCTGCACGTTTCATCAAGAGCAAGCGCAGTTTCGATATTGTATATAACATCATCGAGAACGCCTACAAACACGGTGAGGTCCAACTGCAGATAGAGGACATCAAGCCAAACTTGGAGAATTGATTTTTTTGAATTTGAAATTATAACTTTGACATAAGAATTGAACGTTGAAGATTACAAGGAGATACTGCGGAAATATTGGGGATACCAGAATTTCCGCAGTATTCAGTTAGATATAATCAAAAGTATAGGTGACGGGCGCGATACGCTCGGACTTATGCCAACTGGCGGTGGCAAATCCATCACTTTCCAGGTGCCTGCTCTCGCCATGGATGGAACATGTCTTGTCATCACCCCACTTATAGCTCTCATGAAGGACCAGGTGGAAAATTTGAAAAAAAAACATATCAAGGCCGCTTCCATTCATTCAGGAATGACCAGAGAACAAATCATAAACACACTCGAGAACTGTATATTCGGTGCAATAAAGATTCTATACGTCTCGCCTGAAAGAATATCATCAAGATTATTCCAAACCAAACTCAGACACATCAACGTCAGCTTTATCACCGTTGACGAGGCACACTGCATCACTCAATGGGGATATGATTTCAGACCATCCTACCTTAAGATTGCCGAGCTTAGAGACCTTCTGCCCGGAAAACCAGTGCTCGCGCTTACTGCAACAGCAACCCCTGATGTGGTGGATGATATTCAGAACAAACTTAGATTCTGTGAGAAAAATGTCTTCAAGATGAGTTTTGTACGCAGCAACCTGGCATATATCGTCAGACACACCGAAAACAGACGGCTGGAGATGCTGCATATATTAAACAAGGTGAAAGGTAGCGGCATAGTATATACCAGAAACAGATTGGAGACAAAGGAGATAGCAAATTATCTCTGCGAAAATGGCATCGTTGCCACATTTTATCACGCAGGACTTGACAACAAGATAAAAGACGAGAGACAACGCGACTGGCAGACAGATAAAATCAGGATTGTGGTGGCTACCAACGCATTCGGAATGGGAATTGACAAGCCTGACGTGCGCATAGTCATACATCTTGAGGCTCCAGATTGTATCGAATCATATTTTCAGGAAGCAGGAAGAGCAGGACGAGACGGAAAGGTATCCTATGCAGTAATGCTCACCAACCGTTCTGATATAAGAAATCTTAGAAAGAGAGCAGCAGCAGATTTTCCCAACAAGGAATATATAAGAAAGGCGTATGAGCACATCGGCAGCTTCTTTCAAATTGCCGTTGGCTCAGGTTATGGTATGTCTTTCAAATTCAACATTCTGAAATTCTGCCGCAACTTCAAACATTTCCCCTCGATGTTAGAGGCAGCCCTGAGACTTCTTGAACAAGCGGGATATATCGAGTATGACAACAGTGAAGACCGTAATTCGAGAGTGATGTTCATACTCAAAAGGGACGAACTTTATAGGTTGCGCAACAACAGTGATGTCGAGGACTTTCTGATAGAGACAATATTGCGCAACTATGACAGACTTTTCGTGGATTACGTGATGATAGATGAGGAATACCTCGCTCACCTTATGGGTATCACAGAAGAAGAGGTACATGAAACCCTAAAACTTCTGGGAAGGAAACATATTATTAGCTATATTCCCCCGAGAAACGAACCTCTGATAAAATATACCCAGCCCAGGGAAATGACCGATCATGTCCATATACCTTATTATATATATGAGGAAAGAATAAAGAAAGTGAATGAACGCACGGAAGCCATGATTTCATATATTACTTGCGACTCCGAATGCAGAAGCATACAGCTGCTAAACTATTTCGGCGAGAAGAGTAACAGAGACTGTGGTATGTGCGATGTATGCGATGCACACAAAGACCATGAGGACGATTTGGAGTATGCCGTGCGAAGACTTCTCGAATATCTTGCCGACGGCACACCAAGGACATTCCGTGAACTGCGTAACTTCGACCACTCAATTGAAACTGATGTGCTCGCAAACGCATTAGATTATCTCTTGTCAGAAGAAAAAGTGACAACAGACAGCATACATGTTGCAATAAAAAACGTATAAATATTCAAAATACCGCCCAATTTCTTGATATAAATGACAAAAAGTAAGTTTTTCCATATTTTTTTAGATAAAATGTTTGTTTATTCCGATTTTTTATGTAACTTTGCAGCCGCAAACAATGAAATGCAAGAAAAAAGATAAAATAATTATAAACAACTAAAAAGAGAAATTATGATTGCAGCACAAATTGTAGAGGATCTGAAAAGAAGATTCCCAAATGAGCCTGAGTACATCCAGGCAGTAAGTCAAGTTCTTCCTACTATCGAGGAGGAGTACAATAAGCATCCCGAGTTTGAGAAGTCAAACCTGGTAGAGCGTCTGTGCATTCCAGACCGCGTGATAGAGTTCAGGGTAACATGGGTTGACGACCAGGGTAAGGTGCAGACCAATATGGGTTATCGCATCCAGCATAACAATGTTATCGGTCCGTATAAGGGCGGTATCCGTTTCCATAAGTCTGTAAACCTTGGAATCCTTAAGTTCCTCGCATTCGAGCAGACATTCAAGAATTCTCTTACCACATTGCCTATGGGTGGCGCAAAAGGCGGTTCAGACTTCTCTCCCCGTGGCAAGAGCGAAGGCGAAGTTATGCGCTTCTGTCAGGCTTTCATGACAGAGCTTTATCGTCATATCGGTCCTGATGAAGATGTTCCTGCAGGAGACATCGGTGTTGGTGGACGTGAAGTAGGATATATGTTTGGTATGTACAAGAAGCTCACTCACGAATGGAGCGGCGTGCTCACCGGCAAAGGCCGTGAATTCGGTGGTTCACTCATCCGTCCTGAAGCTACAGGTTACGGTACAGTATATTTCCTTCTCTCTATGCTCGAAACACGTGGCATCAGCCTCGAAGGCAAGAAGGTGCTTATCTCAGGTTCTGGTAACGTGGCTCAGTATGCTACAGAAAAGTGCATCCAGCTTGGAGCAAAGGTTCTCACTCTTTCTGATTCAGACGGATATATCTACGACCCAGACGGAATCGACCGTGCTAAGCTCGACTATGTAATGGAACTGAAGAACGTAGAGCGCGGACGTATAAAGGAGTATGCCGAGGAATATCCTAATGCCGTTTATCACGCAGGAGAGCGTCCTTGGGGTGAAAAGGCAGACATTGCCCTTCCTTGTGCAACACAGAACGAAATCAACGGCGAACAGGCTCAGATGCTCGTTAACAACGGTGTGTTCGCAGTGGCAGAGGGTGCAAACATGCCTTCTACTCCAGAGGCAGTCAAGGCATTCCAGGATGCAAAGATTCTCTATGCTCCCGGTAAGGCTTCAAATGCAGGTGGTGTTGCTGTGTCTGGTCTTGAGATGAGCCAGAACTCAGAGCGTCTGAGCTGGACATCAGAAGAGGTTGACAACCGTCTGAAACTGATTATGAAGGACATCCACGAAAATTGTGTGAAGTATGGTACACAGCCTGACGGATATATTAATTATGTGAAGGGTGCAAACGTTGCCGGATTCATGAAGGTGGCTAAGGCAATGATGGCTCAGGGTATCGTATAATTTACGCAGTTTAGCTATAGATATTTATAATACAAGGCAGGTTCCTTTGGGGAATCTGCCTTTTTTATATCCAATAATTATACATTTTTGCAAGGACAAGTGTTAAATTTGCCCTATTTTGACATATTTCCTAAAAAAAGTCAATGAAAAGTTTGGTTATGTGAAAAATTGTGTGTACCTTTGCACCCGTTATCCTGAAAACAATCTTATTTACCGCTAATGAAAAGACTAATACCTATTGAAGATATAAAGCGATTGTCTGTGAAGACAGTCGCTTTATTCTTAATATACTCATATAAACTAATTCAAATTACTTGTTTTAGCCATAAAACAGTTAAATAACTATAAATTCAAAAATTAATTTCAAATTTCTAACTTCTAATTCCTAATTTATTCGTACCTTTGCAGCCGATTTTAGTCCGTGGAGGCTCAATCAAGTGAGGACACGATGCCCTCCGCCTTGCGGAAACCGTTTTAAATTTTTAATAAATGTACGCAATTGTAGAAATTAACGGTCAGCAGTTTAAGGCTGAACAGGGGCAGAAGCTCTTCGTTCACCATATCAAGGATTCAGAGGAAGGCCAGACTGTTGAGTTTGAGAAGGTTCTGCTCGTTGACAACGAAGGATCTATCAAGGTTGGCGCACCTACCGTAGATGGTGCAAAAGTAGTGTGTGAGGTGGTTAATCCCCTCGTTAAGGGTGACAAGGTTATCGTCTTCAAGATGAAGCGTCGTAAGGACTATCGCAAGAAGAACGGACACCGCGAGCAGTTCACCCAGATTGAAGTTAAACAAGTAATCGCTTAAATTTAGGAGGACTAAGAAATGGCACATAAAAAAGGTGTAGGTAGTTCTAAGAACGGACGTGAGTCAGCTTCACAAAGATTGGGCGTCAAGATC
>JALERP010000117.1 GCA_022764085.1 Prevotella sp. | reverse complement strand
CCCTTTTTTATTTAAATACATACTTTAAATGTGTTTCCCTAACTCTTTCAGATCCTCTTCTGTGGTTGACCAGCTTGTGACGAATCTTGCTATTACGTCGCCGTTGTCGGTTTGGCCGAAGTAGGTGAACTGTATGTTCTTAGCCAGAGTGTCGGCTTGCTCCCTTGTCATAACCACAAACTGCTGGTTCGACGGGGAGTCGAGATAGAAACGGTAGCCCTTGGCCTTGAACATCGCCTTCATCTTCATCGCCATCTCTATGGCATGACGCGAAATGTCGAAGTAGAGGTTGTCGGTGAACAGTGCCTCAAACTGCGCCCCTATCAGCCTGCCCTTGGCAATCACCGCTCCGTGCTGCTTCTGTATGCTGAAGAAATGACGGTGGGCATTGTTGTGGGTGAACACCACTGCCTCGCCGCAGAGCGCGCCAATCTTGGTGCCGCCGATATAGAACACGTCGCAGTGGCGGGCCATGAATGGCAGTGTGACGTCGTTGCCCTCCGACATCAGTCCGTAGCCCATGCGCGCACCGTCAACATACAACATTATGCCGTATTCCTTGCACACCTCGTATATCCCCGCAATCTCCGATGCCTTGTAGAGAGTGCCAAGTTCGGTGGGGAAGGTGATATACACGCAACCCGGATATACGCAGTGGGCGTTACTGCCGTCGTGCATAAAGTCATCCAGATACTTTCTGAGGTCTTTGGCGTGCATCTTTCCCTCATGACTGGGAATGACGATAATCTTGTGCTCGGTGAACTCAATGGCTCCCGCCTCATGCACGTTGATGTGCCCGGTATCGACGGCAATGACTCCCTCATACTGATAGAGCATGGAGTCGATTACCGTGGCGTTGGTCTGTGTGCCGCCTGTGAGGAAAAAGACGTTTGCCTCCTCGTCCTCGCATACTGCCTTGATGAGCTCCTTTGCCCTCATGCAACACTCGTCAGCCCCGTAAGGCTGTGTTCTCAGTTCGTTGGTCTCAACCAATTTCTGAAGCACTTTAGGATGTGCCCCGTTGCTGTAGTCGTTATCAAATGAAATCATATCTGTTTTTGTTTTTTGACTACAAAGGTACTCCAATTCCATAAAATAACGAAAGAAAATGCGAAAAAACATAGAAAAAACAGACAGATATTTGGTGAAAAGAGAAAATGTTTGTACTTTTGTGCTCAAATTATTTTATGACAATGGAACAGACACTTTTGATTTACAATACGCTCCACAGGAAGAAGGAGCGTTTTGAACCGATACATTCACCCAATGTCGGTATGTATGTGTGCGGTCCCACAGTGTATGGCGACCCGCATCTGGGACATGCCCGTCCCGCCATCACGTTTGACATCCTCTTCCGTTATCTCAAGCATCTCGGATATAAAGTGCGCTATGTGCGCAACATCACCGATGTGGGACATCTTGAGCACGACGCCGACGAGGGCGACGACAAGATAGAGAAGAAGGCACGCCTTGAGCAGCTTGAGCCGATGGAGATAGCGCAGTACTACACCAACCGCTACCATCATGCCATGGAGGCGCTGAACGTATTGCCGCCAAGCATCGAGCCGCATGCCACAGGACACATCATCGAGCAGGAAGAACTGGTAAAGGAAATCATGGCCAACGGCTATGCCTATGAGAGCAATGGATCGGTGTATTTCGATATCGAGAAGTATAACAAGGACCACAAGTATGGCATACTCTCAGGACGCAACCTCGACGATGTCATCAACAACAGCCGCGAGCTGGACGGAGTGGGGGAGAAGCGCAACCAGGTGGATTTCGCCCTGTGGAAGAAGGCTTCGGCAGAGCATATCATGCGCTGGCCGAGTCCTTGGAGCGACGGTTTCCCGGGATGGCACTGCGAGTGTACGGCAATGGGGCGCAAGTATCTCGGAAACCACTTTGACATCCACGGCGGAGGCATGGACCTGGTGTTCCCGCATCATGAGTGCGAGATAGCACAGGCAGTGGCAAGTCAGGGCGACGAGATGGTGAAATACTGGATGCACAACAATATGATAACCATCAACGGACAGAAGATGGGCAAGTCGCTCGGCAACTTCATCACCCTCGAACAGTTCTTCACCGGCAACCACGAGTCGCTGCAGCAGGCTTTCTCGCCGATGACCATCCGTTTCTTCATTCTCTCGGCTCACTATCGCGGCACGGTGGATTTCTCAAACGACGCGCTGATAGCGAGCGAGAAGGGACTTACCCGTCTGATGAACGGCCTTGCCGACATAGAACGTGTGCAGCCTGCAGGCAAGAGCGACGACGCCACGGCGAAGTTTGTATCAGAGTTGCGCCAGAAGTGCTATGATGCCATGAACGACGACCTGCAGACTCAGATAGTCATCAGTCATCTATTCGAGGCATGCCATCTTGTTAATGTGCTTGTTGACCATAAGGCGAATATATCGGCCGCCGACCTTGACGAGTTGCGCCAGGTGATGCAGCTCTTCAGCTTCGACATCCTCGGACTGCGTGCCGACAAGTCGGGCACCAACGATGAGCGTGAGGCCGCCTATGGCAAGGTAGTTGACATGGTGCTGCAGTTGCGAGCCAAGGCAAGGGCAAATAAAGATTGGGGCACCTGCGATGAGATTCGCGATGCCCTGAAGGAAGCCGGATTCGAGGTGAAGGATACCAAGGACGGCTGTGTATGGAAACTAAATAAGTAGTATATAAGTTATTTAGGCTCTTCCGCCGTCAGACGCTCCACGGCTCCCGATTCGGGATTGAGTGTTAGGCGTGTGGTGAAGTGCTTGTTGAAGAGGTCGCCGCTGAGCAGTTCCACCCTGCCGAACTGTCCGGCGGCGGCTTCGTATTCTGCCACCTTCTTGTTGCCGTCGGCGAGAGTGACAAGCATCTTGCTCGGCACGTTCACATACAGGCAGTTGCCCTTGGCCTTTGCTGTCTGTTCGGCTTTTTCCTTAGCCTTGAGAGCCTTAGGGTCGGTGTTGTCTTCCTTGGGCAGGGTTTTTAGATCCTTTATATATATATAATAAGGTGAGCCCGCCATATCGTCATTGTCGAGCAGGCCGAGTTTTGATGACATGCGGAACAGTACATATCTGTCAATCTCCTTGTCGGGAGAAAGTGTAAACACCGTCTCGGTGGTGTCCTTGCTGATGGTGCCTGCAAACATGCTTGTCAATACCTTGTCTTGTTGCTCCAGTTTTGCCAGCATCAGTTTCAGTTGTTCCCCGTCTTTTGGCATAAAGTCTGCCTCGCCCTTGATGAGGGAGTTTCGGCTTTCCCGGATGTCATAAATCTCGCTGGCAGTCAGTTCAGCCATCTTCATCACGCTTCCAGCCGCAAGAATCTCCTGATTCAGGAAACTGCGCGGGTCTATAGGTGCTGGCTTTGCAGATGGTTCGAATGGTTTCGGTAATGCTTTTTCCTTCGGAGCGTCGGTGTTCACGGCAAGCAGTCGGCCGTCCTCAGCCAGTCGGAGGTTGCATACGGCGGTTTTGGGATTCACCTTCACTGCGAAAGCCTTGTCCTTGTCGGCTTCGCCGTATGAGGTAATGTCCGTGCCGATTATTTTGTATGTGCTATAACCAGTCTCGTTCACCTTGCCTAATCTGAGGTATTTGTCGGCATACTTGCAGAACTCTCCTGGAGTGTATGTAGTCTTTTCCACCCTCACGTTCACCTGTATTGTAGTTTTTGGCAGATAATATACCGCTCCTTCTGCGGTGATGCCCGGATGGTATTCGTTTACCTGTGTTTGCGCAAAAGCTGCGCCGTTTGCCATGAGTAGCAAAGCCCAAAGTGATTTCTTCATATATATCCTTGTTTATATTGTTCGTTAATCTTCCAGTCTCTTGAATGCTTTTGGCAGATATGCGATGATGTCGCTTGCCATAAGGCTCTCCTGCCCGAGCTCTTTGGCTGCAATGTCGCCCGCCAAGCCATGCAGGTACATACCCAAAGCGCATGCCTCGGTGTGGCTATATCCTCTTGCCAACAGTGCGGTGAGTATTCCCGTGAGCACGTCTCCGCTTCCGGCGGTTGCCATGCCGGCATTGCCAGTAGGGCAGAAGAGTATATGTCCGTTGGGCAGGCACAGAGCCGAGTAATGCCCTTTTACTATTACATAGCCGTGAAGTCTTTCCGCCAGGTCGAGAGCCTTTGACAGTCTCTCGTATGTATCACTGCATCCACCTTGTAGCCGGTCGAACTCCTTGGGATGTGGGGTGAGAATGATGCCCTTGGGCAGTTGCTGTATCCATGCCCTTCGGTTGGCAAGGATGTTTATGGCGTCGGCATCCGCCACGATGGGGCATTGCGCCCGTCGGAGTTGTGCTATGAGCGCAATAGCCGTTGCGTCACTCTGTCCCAGTCCGGGACCGATGCCCATAGCCTGGAAGTCGGTAGTGTCCACCGCCTCGTCGAACACCGTCTCGTTGCCCACCATAATTACCGCCTCGGGCACAGCCACCTGCATCATCATCACGTTCTGTCGTGGAGTGTAAACAGTCACCTTCCCCGCTCCGCTTCTCAGGCATGCTTTTGTGGCAAGCATAGCCGCACCAGCCATACCGTAGCTTCCGGCAATGATAAGAGCGTGGCCCATTGTGCCCTTGTGTGCAAAGGCGGGGCGCGGTTTCAGAAGTTTGCGGATGTCGCTTTCCTCCATTATGGTGTAGTGGGCGTCCGTTTTGGCTATACCTTCGCTGCTTATTCTTATATCAAGTGTGCGCACCTCGCCGATGAACTCCTGGTTTTCGGGGAAGAGGAATGACAGTTTGGGTTGCTGAAGCGTGAGAGTCAGGTTGGCCTTGATGATATTCGCCCTCACGTTGTATGCGTTGTCCTCGGTCATGAGCCCCGAGGGCACATCGATGCTCACCACCTGTGCGGGCGATGCGTTGATGTATTTCACCAATGACGCGAATCCCCCGGCGAGAGGCTTGTTTAGTCCCGAGCCGAAGAGACCGTCAACCACGAGAATGCCCTTGTCAAGTGCGGGAGGGTCGAACTCCTGTGTCACCATCGTCATCGAGTGTAGTTTCTTGCACTCCTTGAGGCGTTGTCTGTTCAATTCGCAGTCCTGTGACAAGTGTCCTGAGATGTTAAACAGCCACACGTCCACCTTGTAGTCCTGTTCCGCCAGCATCCTTGCCACGGCAAGAGCGTCGCCACCGTTGTTGCCAGGTCCGGCAAACACTACAACGGGGGTGGAATTGTCCCACTTGGTGGCAATGGCATGGGTGAGAGTCCTTGCCGCACGTTCCATGAGGTCGATAGATTTTATCGGCTCATTTTCTATCGTAAACTTGTCCAGTTCGTGTATCTGGGCGCTTGTAAATATCTTCATACGTGCAAAAATACAAAATTTATATTAATAGATGATGCTTTTCTGCAATTTTTTTAGTAATTTTGCGACAAAATTTGTAAAAAGGCAGTAAAATGGCAACAAAAGAGGTAAAAATCAAGGATAAGACGTTCGTTACGTCAATATCCGAAGAGACAATTCTTAGGCGTGTGAAAGAGCTTGCAGAGGAGATAAGTCGCGACTATGCAGACAAGAACCCGCTCTTCCTTGCGGTGCTCAATGGCTCGTTTGTTTTCGCAGCCGATTTGATGCGCGACATGGCCGTGCCGTGTGAGATTTCATTCGTAAAGCTCGCCAGCTATCAGGGCACGATGTCCACGGGCAAGGTGAAGGAAGTGATTGGCATCAATGAGGACTTGTGCGGCAGGCATCTCATTATTCTCGAGGACATCATCGAGACCGGCACCACGATGAAGCGCATGATGGAGTCGCTCGGCACTCGCCACCCGGCTTCAGTCGAGTTGTGTACTCTGCTCTTCAAGCCCGAACGTCTGAAGGAAGACCTCAGCATTAAGTATGTGGCTTTCGAGATTCCCAATGACTTCATTATCGGCTATGGTCTCGACTACGACCAGCAGGCGCGCGGGCTGAGGGACATTTATGTATTGAAGAATTAAGAATTAAAAATTAAGAATTAAGAATTAAAGTATTAAATATTATAGAGAGATGAAGAATATTGTAATTTTCGGTGCCCCAGGTTCAGGCAAGGGCACCCAGAGTGACTTATTGATCAAGAAGTATGGCTTCGAGCATATCTCCACAGGTGATGTGCTTCGCAGTGAGATCAAGAACGGAACAGAGCTTGGCAAGACCGCCAAGTCGTTTATCGACAAGGGTCAGCTCATTCCCGATGAACTGATGATTGATATCCTTGCCAGTGTATATGACAGCTTTGGCAAGGAGCATAAAGGTGTCATCTTCGACGGATTCCCCCGCACCATCCCGCAGGCCGAGGCCCTGAAGAAGATGCTGGCAGAGCGCGGACACAGTGTGGCAGCCATGATTGAGCTTTATGCCCCCGAGGACATCCTCATGGCGCGTCTGCTCAACCGCGGAAAAGAGCAGGGACGCAGCGACGACAAC
>JALERP010000080.1 GCA_022764085.1 Prevotella sp. | reverse complement strand
ATAGCAGTACACGACATGCCTTTGGTTGAAGAAAAACCTGCTACTTGCACATCTGATGGATATAGGAAATACAAGTGCGCCTGTTGTAATGAAGAAAGAACGGAGACGCTTTATGCTCTTGGACACTCTTACGGCGAATGGCAAGAAATGGCAGGCGGACACATGCGCACTTGCTCTAACGACGCAAATCATAAACAATACAACATGGATGCCACCGGGGTGAATGCCCTTGAGATTACGCTGACGGATGACACCAAGCTTTCTTATCCTTCCACCCTCTCACCAGTGGTAACTTTCAACGACTTGGATGTGGCTATCGGATTCGATACAGACAAGACTTCGCTTGTGAACAAGGCTGACATCAAAGAATACAATCAGGTGTGGAGCCACAACAAGAAGGGGTATGCACAAAATGAGGACAAAACTTATAGCCACGCATGTGACTACACCAATTGTGGTTATAAGCATGATGACTTGTTCGTGAAAAACGGAGAGCAATATTATGCTGCAGAAAAGGTGGGTGACGTGATTAAGGTGGCCGACATGACACTCAACGACAGCGAGGGATATGACTGCGAGGCTGACATCACAGTGGGCAGCGTGTCTTACTCAAGGTATATGAAAGACAACCAATGGGGTACACTCTGTCTGCCGTTTGCCATTAACCCAAGTGCTTATGCAGAGTATTGCAGTTTCTATCAGCTTAACAGTGTTGACAGCGAAAATTCAGAGATAGTGCTGAGCAGGATTGACAATCAAGAAATTGCCGCTGGCACACCGGTGCTTGTGCGTCGCAATGCTGCTGTCAATGGTATTAGTATTTCGGCTACTGATGCTGCTATGAGCAATGCCGTTCTGACAGGCAGCACGGCAGAAGACTACACGTTGGTAGGCAGACTGACTACCTCCGATGCCCTCACCGGCAACTGCTATATCATCAACAACGACAAGTTCTGGAATGTTGACAACCTCATTAAAAGCGGCAAAGCAACAACAGTCAAGGTGGGCGCATTCCGCTCTTATCTCGTAGCAAATACGCCGTTGTCACAAGCAATGATGTTTAGCCTGTCCATCGGCGGTGACGACACCACAGCCATCGACGTGCTTAATGCCGCTGATAACAGCGAGGCGGAGATTTACGACCTCAACGGTCATCGGCTCCCTGACCTACAAAAAGGCGTGAACATCGTAAAGAGAGGAAACAAGACAACAAAAGTAATCATAAAATAAAACGTGAAGAAATGAAGAAAAAAGAATATATCAAGCCGCAGATGACGGTATATGAGATAGCGTCACCTCAACTGCTTGCCGGAAGCGGCAATGCAACGGAAAGTATTGGATTCGGTACAAGTGGATACGAGCCTGATCCAGACGAATATGGCACTATTTGGGGACAATAAATCTAAAAAACATTTACGATTATGAATATCAAGACAAAAAGCATCATAACCCTATGCCTCACGGCATTGGCATCCATGCCACTTTCAGCACAGTGCTATTTTGGCAGTGTGGTTGATATAGATGGCACATGGACAACCGCAAAAAACATTAAAGTGGAAGAAAACCAGGTGGTATTCACCGACCATAAGGATGGCGGGCATACTATTGCTAACAGTCATGGCAATAGTACCCCTGTCAAGGTGATCCACGATGTGCTCTATTGTGACAACGACGAGTCACTCACTTCTGACCAAGTGGGCAAGGCGGTGAAAACAGGTCAATTAACGCTGACAGGCACGCTGAACAACCATAATTGGGAACTCTTGAGTGAAAGAAAATTGAACGGCATCACATCTGCGCGCTTTTACAAAGTAACGGGCGATGACACATTCACAGCATTGAACAATTTGAAATGCTCCACACTGTCATCTGTTACGTTTGAGGATTGTTCATTTCCTAATGTCACCTCCCTTGAAGGTTTGCTTAGAGAGTCTGCAATCACCTCTTTTACATGGGGAGGAATGGATGTGAGCAACAATCTGAGTACATTGAAATTTATGTTTTACTCATGCAAATCTCTGCAAAGCGTATCGTTGAAGGGGCTGAACACATCAAACGTAACCGACATAAGTGCTTTGTTTTCTGAATGCTCGGCTTTGTCCAGCATCGATTTAAGCGGATGTGATTTTTCCAATGTTACTGATTGTAGCGGTATGTTTAATAGTTGTGCAGATCTGCAGAGCATAGACTTAAGCAATCTGAATCTGAAAAATGTGACAACGAGCTATAACATGTTTTCAAAATGTGCTAAATTAACCAACATAAACTTTACCGGATGTGACTTTAGTAAAGTAACGAATTCACGATATATGTTTCAACAATGCAATGTTTTGAAAACAGTGAACTTGAGCGGTGTTAAGTTAAGCAGTAAAAACTGCTATAAAATGTTTCAGTATTGTTATGATTTAAACTCTGTAAACCTGAGTGGATGCAACTTTAAAGAAGTGACTTCCTGTGAAGAAATGTTTGGTTATTGTAAAGCATTGAAAGAAATCGTTTTGAGCGGTTGCAGTCTTGAATGCGCAGAGAATGCGTCATTGAAATACATGTTCTGTGACTGTTCTGCTTTGGAAACCGTTAACTTTAGCGGCTGTGACCTTAGTAAAGCAACCAATCACAAATATATGTTTTATAATTGTAAGGCATTGAAGACTATCAAGGCTATAGGATGCAATGAAACCACAATAACTAAGCTACAAGAAGCTAAAAATAATTATGAATATCTCAGTGGAGTCACTATAGTGACTTCAGAATCTTCATCCACAACTACAGAATAATAGCTGCTTTACTCAGCTGAACTTTAAAAGGGTGTATATGCCATAGCTGACTGGTATATACACCCTTGCTTTTTTTATATCTTTGTCCGGTTGGAGACTGGCAGGGACGGTGCTTGTCAGCAGTCCGCGGCTCAACGGATGGGGCGTGAAGGAGATAAGGTTTGGAAGGTCAGAGGGACAGGCTCCGCTGACCCGTTGAACTTCAGCTTGCCTTATTACGGTTCTTACAGATTGCAGATTGTTGCCGTCTGATTTGGAGGGTCAGAACAGTCCCTCTGACCCTTCTTTTTTCCCTTACTCCACAGCTATCTTTATACTCTCCTTGCCAATCTTCGCAACGACAATAGTGCCGCTCTTGGCAGAGAATGTAGCAGTGCCGTCTGTTGCTGTGGCAGAGCCGAGGGCAGCGCCATCAATAGCGAAGAAATCAACTCGCTCGTTAGTGTCAAGACCAGAGAGGGTGATGAAACCATGAGCTGACTGGATAACAATGCCACGAGTCTTTGACGTGTTGATGTTTGTAGGCGTGTCATTCAGTGCCCTTATCGTTAGAAATTCGTTCCATGGTTCTTTTGCCTCATATAAAGATATTGCAGAACCTGGAACATAGAGAGTTGAATATCTAATGTCTAAATTGTCGAAGATAGTAATATCCGATGAAGGTACTGCCTCTGCATAGCAATAAAAATTTCCTAAATTTTTACATTCTGCGTATCTATTATTAGTTGATTATCAGTATTTTACACCCTAAACGGTAGAAAAGTGACTGTGTGGATTCTGTTTAGATACGAAAGGGTAATAATTTAACGTATTTAACTTTCAGTTACATCAAAAATTACATAGATATGGATTGGATGGGGCGCTTGAACCGACCCCGTAATATGATAAAAAGGAAACAAAGAAGACCATGTAAGGGAGTGAGTGATCAGCAGCCATTCCTCATGTTATTACCTCCATAATGGTTCCGTTTCCCATCCCTGCGGAAAGCCGAGAGCTTTTAAGTCAATTTCAGGAAACCGAATGAACAACCATGTTAGTTTGGATTGCATATCATTATTGGGGGATATAACATTAAGAAAGTACTTGATGATGCAAAGATCAAAGTAAGCACGCATGGAATCTGTTGTGCTCTTTAGTGATGCTCATTGTTATTTCTATTGCTTTTTTGAGAACCGTATTTGATGACAAGGTTTCATTGTCGGAAGATAAAAGGTTTAGTTTAGGTTATGGATATTTAATATGGGTATAAACTAAACTATTCTTTGTTCAAGTAAACCGAGTTTCCCTTCTCTCTTTTTTGACGGCAAAAGACTATTCGATTTACAGGCTTTTGGTGCAAACCTAATAACCTTTTCCTTATATCCAGCCTTATTTTCCTTTTTATGAGGTCATTTTGAAAACATAAATTCGGCAACAAATCAACATTATTGCCGAACTTATATAAAGCTGAAGATATGTCTTATCCTATCTTCATGATGGCTTCAAGTACCTTCTTGGGAGTTATCTTCGCATAGTTCTGTGTGCTTGAAACCTGCCTATGGCCAAGAAGCGCGGTAATCGTGTATATGTCAACTCCTTTATCCAGAAGTTGCATGGCGAATGTGTGGCGAGCAACGTGAAAGGTGACATTAATAAAAAGGCTATCTACGAGCCTATTTGCAAGTCCCGAAGACTGCCAAAGGTTTTAATAAGTTGGTTCTATCATGCTAAATATAGTTAAAATCCATATAAATGGGGATTGTGCAGTATCGATAAAAGCTATACCTTTGCAGCGTAAAAACAAACCAAGACAAAAAGAAATGAAATTGAAGTTTACATTATTAATGATGTTATTTTGCCCGTTTAGTGTCTTTGCTGACGAGATAGAAGAGGAGACAGATACGACGGTGGCCCGCTATGTAGATATGGAAGGTGTGGAAGTGATAGGCTTCAAACAAGATGCTCCCAGACGCGAAGCGATCTCGGAAACCGTTCTTTCCAGTTTTTTTGTGCGTCAGACGGAGATGACTAGTATAAAGGATCTAGGATACACGGTGCCAAATTTCTATATACCGGAATACGGTAGCCGACAGACATCGCCCGTATTTGTGCGTGGCGTAGGATCGAAGACCAATGGTCCCACCGTGGGATTTTATGTGGATGGCGTGCCTCACATGGAGCGCTCTGCTTTCGATGACGACCTGTTTGACTTGTCGTCTCTGGAGGTGTTGCGTGGACCGCAGGGCACACTTTACGGACGTAATTGTATCGGTGGTATCATCAATGCCTATACCCACTCGCCATTCGATTATCAGGGTACACGGGTGAAGCTTGGCTATGGTCGTTACAACGATGCCGTTGTGAATGCCTATCATTATAATAAGGTAAGCGACAAGTTTGGATTTGCCGTGAACGGCAGCTATCATCATAACGATGGTTTCTTCCGCAATGCGTTCGATGGTAGTAAGGTTGACAAGTTCAACGAGGGCTATCTGCGTGGCAGAGTGTTTTGGAGACCTGCCCAGCGTTGGCAGATTACTGCTGACATCAGCTATCGTAACAGCGATCAGGGTGGTTATCCTTATACCATTTATGATGCAGAGACTGGTGAGACTGGTGAGATCAACTACAACCGCTACAGCTCCTATTTGCGCCAGATTACCACCGCGGGTCTGAATGCCTGCTATACGGGCAACGGATTTAGCCTGAACAGTCAGACTGCCTATCAGTATATAGATGATCAGATGGGTATCGACCAGGATTTTTCGCCGAAGGATCTCTATTGGGTGAAACAGGGTGTGCGTCAGAATATCTTTAGTGAAGAACTGACCCTGAAATCGACAAGCGATAGTCGTTATCAGTGGATGGTGGGTGCCTTCTTCTTCAGCGACAGCTATAAAAAGAATCTCAGTACGACCTACATTGCTCAGGATTACTGCACCCCGAAGTTCTACGACTCGCCTACCACGGGTGTGTCAGTCTATCACCAGTCGTCATTAAGAATCGTAGGCGGATTGAAAGCTCGTGTGGGTCTGCGTTTCGACTACGAACATGCCAAGGAGGACTATCAGGCCTATCGCACTGCTGCCTGGGCTACGACATTGGGTAATCTTGAGGATACTTATAATAGCAAGCTTAACTTTACGCAGCTGACACCGAAGTTCTCGATAGAATACCTGACCACCGAAGAACAACTCTTCTACGTCTCGGTGACAAGAAGTTATAAGACGGGTGGCTTTAATTCCACTTTCCTTCAGGATGATGAGCGCACCTATGACCCGGAGTACAACTGGAATTACGAGGTGGGTACCAAGACATCGTTCTTCGACCATGCCCTGCAGATGGAACTGACACTCTTCTACGTAGATTGGCGCCATCAACAGTTCACTCAGACCGTACCAGGCGTAGGCAATATCACCCGCAATGCAGGTCACTCCGACAGTAAGGGCGTGGAATTGTCGTTGATAGCCCGTCCGGTACAACCGTTGACGCTGAGACTGAGCTATGGCTATACTTATGCCCGCTTCTTGGATTATCAGAAGAGCGAGACCGTGAGTTACACAGGTAACATGCTGCCGCTTGTGCCGCGACACACGTTGTCGTTGAACGGCAGTTATACCATCACGCCGCGTCAGGGCATCATGGACCGTTTGGTACTGAGTGTCGGTCTGAACGGTATGGGAAAGATCTACTGGAATGAGGACAATCTGGTAAGCCAGCGCTTCTATGCCTTGTTGAACGCCAAGGCGAGTGCCACCTTCGGCCCTGTGACATGGGAGTTGTGGGGCAAGAACCTGACAGATACCGACTACCTGACCTATTACTTCAAGGATAGTGCTGCCTATGGTCAGAAAGGACGTCCTGTCTCTTTCGGAACTTCTCTGATATTTGATATATAAATAAGGTATGCAACAAGGAAACCAAGAAAACAACCATATCAGTCGTGACGGCAGAGGCATTGGATTACCGATGTTCTTCTGTCTTTATATTGCCCAAAGTCTCCCTTCTAGCTTCTTCGCTACCGCCTTACAGGTGATGATGCGTGAGGCTCATTATTCGCTGGCCACCATCGGACTGTTGCAGCTGGTGAAGTTGCCTTGGGTCCTGAAATTCCTCTGGTCACCCATCGTCGATCGTCGTTGTCTGACGGGACGTGACTTCCGCCGCTGTATCATCGGCAGCGAGTGTGTCTATGCCCTGTTTATCATCTTGGCAGGCCTATTGGATATCGGCGACAACCTGTATCTGATCATTGCCTTAGTGTGCCTGTCGCTGGTGGCATCTGCTACTCAGGATATCGCTACTGATGCCTTGGCCATCCTGATGCATGGCGGAAGGGATAAGAGTATGGTGAACAGTATGCAGTCGATGGGTAGCTTCGGGGGTGTCTTGGTGGGTAGCGGTCTATTGCTGGTGGTACTCCATGAGTATGGCTGGCAGACGGTGACGATGTGCTTGGGTGTATTTGTGTTACTGATGTTGGTGCCGCTTATCATGAGGCGTGATACCGGGATGATAGTCAAGAACCCTCAAGAACGGGCGCGGCTGACGGACTTTGCCTCGTTTTTCACGCAGCGCAGTATCTGGAGACAGATCGGCTTCCTGTTGCTCTATTATGCCAGTATCGTGGGTATCTTGTCGATGATGCGCCCCTGGCTGGTTGACCTGGGCTATTCCATGAAGGAGATTGGTGTGATGAGTGGCATCGTGGGCACTTCTGCGGCATTCTGCGCCTCCTTTGGTGCCGGATTCATTGTGCGCCGTATCTGCATCTACACAGCCCGACTGCTCTTCGCCTGCTTTGTCCTGTTGACAACCGTCTATTTCCTCACCATGTCCTATCTCGAGCAGCCTTCAACACTGTTGCTCTACTTGGGCATCGTGCTGATGTGGGCCAGCTACGGTATGGCCACCATCGTGGTCTATACCTCAGCGATGGAGTGCGTGCGTAAGGGGCGCGAAGGTACCGACTTCACCATCCAGACCGTACTGACCCACCTGAGTGGTATCATCATGGCAGCTGTCAGCGGCAGCATGGCCGACCACTTCGGCTATCATGGCCTTTTCCTCACAGAATGCTTTATCGCAGCCCTGTCGCTGCTTTATATATTAACCGTTTTCAGAAAGAAAAATGCAGCCTGAGATTATTCAAAAATACAACCGTCCAGTACCGCGATACACGAGTTATCCGCCAGCCAACTATTTTGGCGAGTTTTCCGAAACCGATTATCTGTGTGCCGTCAACGCATCGGATTCGGCCCGTCAGAATCAGATATCGTTTTATCTGCATATTCCCTTCTGTCGTCACCTGTGTCATTACTGTGGCTGTAACTCCTATCCTGCTGCTAAGCCAGAGACGGTGGAGGCCTATGTGGGGGCGCTGCATCGGGAGATCGACCTGGTGGCCCGTCATATTGACAACAGTCGGCAGATCTCACAGATACACTATGGTGGTGGCAGTCCGACGTCGATTCCCATTCCGATGCTCAAGGAACTCAACGATCATCTGCTCAGTATTGCACCCACGATAGCAAGTCCTGAGATTGCGATTGAGTGCCATCCTGGCTATCTGTCCGAGCACGACTGGCAACAGCTCACCGCATGCGGATTTACCCGCTATAGCATTGGTATTCAGGATATGAAAGAAGAGGTGCTGAAAGCAGTCAACCGTCGTCCGTCACTGTTGCCCTTACAAGAGATCCTCCAGATTCTGAGGGCCTCGGGAGCGACTGTCAACTTTGACTTTATCTATGGATTGCCATTACAGAGCGTGGACTCCTTCCGAAAGACCATCGAACAGGCTTCAGCGTTGCGCCCTGACCGTCTGGTCACATTCTCCTATGCCCATCTACCCAAACTCTTCCCCCGTCAGCAGATACTCGATCGTATGGGCTTGCCTGCGACGGAAGAGAAAAACCGGATGTATGAGACAGCCTCGGAGATATTAAGGCAGGCAGGCTATCAGAGCATCGGACTGGATCACTTCGTGCTGCCGGATGATGAACTCTACACAGCCCTGCAGACGGGAAGGCTGCATCGTAACTTCCAGGGCTACTGCACCCGTCGCACCACAGCGCAGGTCTATGCCTTCGGCGTGACCGCCATTAGTCAGCTCGACGATGCCTATGCCCAGAACGGACGCGAAATCAAAGCCTATATCGAAACGATTGGCAAGGACCGTCTCTACACTAGTCGTGGCTACCAGCTCTCAGCAGAGCAGAAGCTGATCCGTGAAGTGGTGGAGACGCTGATGTGTAACTACACTCTCGACTGGAACGATGTGGCAGAGCGGACGGGCACATCCGTCGCCCAGCTGCGCAAGACCTGTCATTACGACGAGGAACGTCTGAGGGAAATGGCATCCGACGGTATTCTGGTGTTTGACGACCATCACATCACCGTCAATACCGACGGCCGTCCGTTTGTGCGCTGTGTGGCTGCCGCCCTCGACCCGTTGATGCAGCATACAGACAAACATTTTTCTAATCCCATTTAAAAAAGCTATTGATCATGCAGAATCGAGGAATTGTCATTATAGGAGCCGGTCTGACAGGACTCAGCACGGCCCACAACCTGAAGAAAAAAGGCCACGATGTCGTGATTGTCGAAAAAGAAAGTAGGATCGGAGGCCAGATCCGAACTTATCAGGAGGATGGCTTTGTGTTTGAGAGCGGCCCCAATACGGGTGTGGTATCCTTCCCTGAGGTCGTGGAACTGTTCAATGATCTGGCTGGTGACTGTGAACTGGAGATTGCCAGGGAATCCTCGAAACGGCGTCTTATCTGGAAGGGCAACCAGTTTCATGCGCTGCCGTCGGGTCCGTTGAGTGCCATCACCACACCGCTGTTCCGTCTATCCGACAAATTCCGAATCCTTGGAGAGCCTTGGCGCAAACGAGGCACTGATCCTGATGAACCGGTAGGTGCCTTGGCGCAACGTCGTCTGGGTAAGTCGTTCTACGAATATGCCGTCGATCCGTTTGTGTCAGGTGTCTATGCTGGCGATCCGATGAAGCTCACCACCCGTTATGCCCTGCCGAAACTCTATAATCTCGAAGCCAACTACGGCAGTTTCATCCGTGGTGCGATGGCGAAGGCCAAAGAGCCCAAGACGGATCGCGACAGACTGGCCACCAAGAAGGTGTTCTCGGCTGTGGGCGGCTTGAGTCAGATGGTAGATGCGATGGCCAAAGGACTTGATATCATCCTCGATGCCAATAATGTAAAAATACGGCCTGCAGATGGGGGAGAGTGGTCTGTCACCTTCAACGGCTCGGAGGAAATCAGATGCCAGCGCGTGGTCACCACCGTGGGCTCCTATGCCCTGCCGGCATTGCTGCCATTTATCCCTGCTGAGCGACTCAAACCATTCACCCAGTTGTTCTATGCGCCCATTATTCAGGTCTGTGTCGGCATCCGTGATGCCAGGGGTTTGGATTTCCCCGCTTTCGGTGGTCTGGTACCCAGCAAGGAACAGAAACGTGTGCTTGGAATCCTCTTCCCGTCATCATGCTTCGAAGGCCGTGCGCCAGAGGGCGGAGCACTTTACTCATACTTCATCGGAGGTGCCCGTCATACCGACTATTTGCAGAAGAGCGACGACGAGATTCGTCAGATCGTATTGGAAGCCTTCCACTCGATGCTGAAATATCCGTCAGATGTACAACCCGACTTCATCCGGATCTTCCGTCACCAACATGCCATTCCCCAGTACTGGAGCGACAGTGGAGAACGGTTCAGACTGATCGAGGAACTACAAAACCAATACAAGGGACTGGTGTTGGCTGGTAACATGCGCGACGGTATTGGTATGGGTAACCGCATCCATCAAGGCGCTGCGATTGCTGAAACATGGAAATAAGATCTAACCAAAAGAATAAAATATGTATTTCACAGGTATTATCATAGCCGCGATGACCTTTCTAACGATAGGTCTCTGGCATCCTATCGTCATCAAGACAGAATATTATTTTGGCACTCGTCCCTGGGTGATCTATCTGCTCGTTGGCATCAGCTGTTGCGTGGCAGCACTCTTCATCAGCAATGTCTATATCTCCTCATTCCTTGGTGTGTTCGGTGCTTCCGCCCTATGGGGCATCGGCGAACTCTTCTCTCAGAAAAAACGCGTAGAGAAGGGCTGGTTCCCCATGAATCCCAAGCGAAGAAAGAAATAATAAAATGAGTCCACAAGGGCTAAATTGAGTAGGAACTGGGTCGATGAATATTGTGAAAACGTGTGTTTTAAGGCCGTTTTCTTATACTTTTGGCTTCGATTTTGGGTTGTTTTATGAACCCCTCTTTTTATAATAATCCTCTCAACTCTTACGTATAAGTAACAAAGATGATGAAGTCTATTTTGTCACTATTCTCTGTTCTTTTATCGCCCCAACCCTTTTCCTTTCTTCTGTGGAACGCTTCCAAGCCCTACTTTTTGTGTTCCGTCCCAATTTGTAAGTTGGTCAGCACAGCCATTGGAGCCACCGAGTGAAACGTATGTGTCTGCACTACATGACATGTGGTCAACAAAAGTAAGGAAGTTGTCAATGGCGTTGTCTGTGAATTGAACTTCATTCGTGGCGAAGAGTTTTGTCCAACTGGTGACACATTCTTGCTTGAAGTCTGTAAAACCTTTCCACGACATACCAGATAATAACCTTTTTGCTGCCGATTCTATACAGGCTTTAGAGTCCAATCCAATATTATGCTTTACAGCAGATGCCATAATGCCATAGTATATGGAAGCCGATTCTTTCTCGTTGAAGTTGACTCTATCTGTTTTTGCAAAGGATGATAAAGCTTCATGTCCCTCATGGATGAACTTGTCAAGCACTCCTATGTATCTATTTTGCCGAGCCATGCTTTCACGTTTGGCTTCGGCTTCTTGCCGAGCCTTTTCTTTTGTTTCTTTCTCCTTACGTGCTTCCACTCGTCTCCATGCGTCTGTCATTTCAGACTCTTGCCAAATGGCATTCCAACGAGCCTTCAAATCATTGTACATTTCCATAAGTGTAGTATTATAACTTTTGGCACTGGCGAGTTCTTCCTTCGCACAGACAAGTTGAGTAGTCACTCGCTCTACAGCCTTCTCGTCAAGTTGAGAGATGTGTAGTTTGACTTTGTTGTTTTCAGTCTTTAGCGCATCATTCTCGGCACGAAGCGACTTGTTCTCCTCTATCTGCTTATTGAGATTCTGCATATAGTAAGTGTATGTCTTGTTGACAGACTTGCGTACATCTTCATTCTGCTTGTCACGTTCTGCATTGATGGCTACGACAAGAGCCTTTATTGCAGCGTAGATATTAGCCACACGCTCCTCACGCCACGCCTTTTGTCCGATAATAGTAGGAATCGGGATGGCAAGTTCTTTCTTTACGGCATTCATCGCTTCTTGAACTGGAGCCTTGATGTTGAGTAAAGGAATGGTCAACTCCTTCTTGTCGATCAGGGCAAGTACAGCATACTTCTCCACTTTGTCAAGAGCGACTTTCGCCTGACGTTCAGCTTCAAGCACCACCTTGTTCTTATGCTTGCGTCCTCGCTTTTCTTCCTCTGAAAGTTCATCATAGGAGAAGCCTCGTGCCAAGCCATACTTATGCCCTACCTTGTTGTAATAGTCAGTATGCAGTTGGGAAAGGTATTGTGATTTGTCCTTTGCTCGCTCTCCCCACACTTTGGCATAAGAGACCCTTTCAACAACACCCTTTGCCGCTTCCGATTTTGTGTAGTTGTCACGTTCTTCTTTTGGAAGTGCTCTCCATTCTTTGGTTGTAAGAACATTTTCTGGATTATCCTTGTGAATGTACTTGCTTCCGATGCGCCCACGTTTCTTTACTTGTTCAACAGGCACGGTCTGCACATGGGCATGGATGCTTGTTTCGTCACAATGCACATCAAAGCCGATGACATTATCTTCTCCCCATTTCTCACATGCAAAGCGGTAGGTGTCCAATGCCCAGTCATAGATGCCTTTTTGCAATACAACCTTGCTGTGGTCAGCATTTGGATCTGACGTATTGAGTTTCTTTTCACCAAAGGCAAGCCTGTTAAGCACATCATGGTCACCACTGAAGATGATGCCGACAGTGCAGTTCGGACTGTTCCTTGAAACTTGGTCGGGACGCTTGGCATCCATATATGGCTTGAAGCCAAGTTCA
>JALERP010000022.1 GCA_022764085.1 Prevotella sp. | reverse complement strand
AAGCCATTAGTATTGAGCATTGGATATAAGCGCAACAACATTTGGCTTAACTCCTTAACTCCTTAACTCCTTAACTACCAACTATTATCCTTACTTCCGAAAGTTGAGTTAAGTTTTATTTATTTCTTTCGTTCCTTATATGTTATATCAACGATATTGCCAAGCCCGGTGTATTCTTTTTGTTTCACCAATGGTGCCATCAGGTTAGGCACATCGTACATCCTCACGACACCGCATTCGTTGGTATCGGCACCGTCTTTTACGGTAGCCACCACGAGTTGATACCCGCGTTGGCGTTCCCATTCCTCGTATTGCTCCCATGCCACCATCGGACAGAACTTGATTGTCCTGATTGTCTCGCCGGGGAAGTTCAGCACTTCCTTTGCTTCCTCGTCGGGGTGTCCCATATCAAACTGATATATGCTGTTGCCATTGGCATAGAATATATACGGGAACTGATGGTTGACAGCAAACATGGAGGCGTTGGCGAGTCCATCGCCCAATACCTCGCCGTAATAATGTTGTATATTATACTCCTCGTATTTTCCTTCTTCCCACCAATAATTTCCCGGGGTATAGTTAGCCCTAAGCTCGAAACAGTAGAAATACAAACGGTTGTCGGCGGGGTCTCGCAGTATGGAATATATGCGTCCGTCCTTTGCCGATTCCATCCAAACCATGTCGCGTCCTGTCTCGGCTGTAAACATTGTGGAGCCGCTGAAGGTGATTGGCGAGGGATATTGGGAATTGTTGCGGATAATGAGGAATTGGCGATGGGTCATGTCGTAAAGTACGGCAGGAGCGCAGCCATAGCCACCGCTATACTGGTTATTATAGCTGACACCGACAAATGGCGCTGCCTTGAAATCCGTGGTTCCATCCACCTTGTTTATGGGGAATTCAAACATACTGTTGTTTACAGAACGGTCGAGGGCATACACCTCATCCTTCTCATTGACAATAACCCACATGTTGTTGATAGAGAACTGAGACATGGCAGAAGCCTTGACACGAAGGTCTTCTGGCGGAATGCCAAAACGCCATTTCAGTTCATTGTCCTCACCGGCATGCAAGTCGGTGACATCAAGATTATATGTGGATTTGTCTGTTACGAGCAATGCTGCCGTCTCATAGAGATTATAATTATATATGATACGGACAGGTTTGCCGGGGTCGAAGTCAGACGCCTGCCAGATATTATGGGCTATAAGGTCATTGTCTGCATCCACATTGAAGATGATATCCATGCGTGCCTTGCCATTATCGTCACACAGCACCATCCACCCCTCACTGGTAGTGGATTTCACCCTTAGCTTGAAACTGGCAGTGGTACACAGTCCGTTTTGCTTGTCCTTGACGATGAAAAACATCGAGTAGTCACCAGGCTCCCATGTCACGAGCTGGTCGATTTTCCTTTCATGTGAGATGACCGCTTCTTCGATGTTCTCGATTTTGTCGAAATCGGCTCCTGCCGGCAGCATCTTCCATGTGTATTCATAATCGTTCTCATTGTTTCTTCCAGCAGAAGATGTTATCTGCGGATCAATTACGAGATGGTCAATAAACGACACTTTGGTGACTGTTTCGCCTTCATTTATGCCAAGGATTGTCACCTCGTTGATATCGTGATATTCGTAGTTGCCCTTATCTTCGGCACATGCTGTGAATAATACCGCGACTAATGGGGCTATATAATATTTTATAAACTTATTCATGCCTTACTTCTTTTAGATTTTGAATGCCATACCATTTGCAGCCATTAGAATCCCTGTGATTCAGGTCCCATAACCATAAGTGTCCCGTCATCTTCATACTGCGGGTTTTCGTTGAGCCATCTTTGCATGTACCTTCCGGCGAATTTCACATATCCTGCCGTCAGTCCTGCCACGATGTCCTTCATCCACAGTTCACGGTCGATTTCCAATACATCACAGATAAGTATTGCCTTCTTCATACTCCAGTCTCCGAAATACTGTTGTCCATAATAAGGCCACCATGACGGTATCGGGAATTTCTCATCAATATAGATGGCTCTCTGATAGTCAAGCGGTCGTGACACGACTGTTGTATCGTCCACCATCTGTGCACCATATCTTGTATAGAGGAAAGCCAGTTCCTCGTTTTCAACCAGTTTGATTGCAAACCTCGCCGGTTTGTTCATCAGTTCTGGCGCACGTTTCAGTTTCACCTTTATAGTCGTCTCAGACTCTCCGGCCTTGATGGTGTGCTGCTTGAGAATAGGCTCATAATGCACTCCCTCAATAGCTGCACTGTCATCACCCTCTCTTGTCTCAATCTCCACCGAGAAGTTTCGGTCGTAGTCAGTCACATTACCTATGAGCATGACCTTTAGCTGTATTTCCTGTTCGGTGACATCACTGTTTTTCAGTCCCCAGTGAACGCTCACCGTGTCAAGCATCATTCCCTCGGTATCAAAATAGATGCCATTGCCACCCTCATAGTTCATCATCTCCTTCTCGCATGATACCAAGGCTACCATTGCGATGAGGGACATTATGGAATATTTTAAATTTCTTTTCATACCTGTAATTATACTTTGTTTAGTTGTATTTAGATTCACTGTCGGGTATAGGCAGCACATACTTATCGACGCTAATCTTGGTTTCGCCGTAAGCCGAAATAGCATCTTTGATGCTTGTCATTTGACGTCGCTTATACCAGAACCAAAGTTGTCCTTCACCCCAGAATTCCTTGCGTCTCTCAATCTTGATGTCATAGTCGTCGGCAAAATCCTGACTTCGTATGCCTCTGTGGTTTCTGAATTCGTTCAGATATGCAAGCCTGTCTTTTTTAGCGGTGGATAATTCCGTGGCAATAAGGTATGCCTCGCTCACCCTCATCATAGGAATGAGCTGATTGCAAAGCGAGTCGGAGGATTCGCCTTGGTATTTGTTGAATATACTGTATTGAGTGCCTGATATCTCCACTTGGTTTTTTAGTGCCGACGAGTATCTGTAATCCACTTGGTCGTTCTCGAAAATTTGTTTTACACAATCTGTACGTGGTGCCAGCAATGAGGACAACTTGAGGTTTGAACCGTCGAAAAGGCTCGTATATAGGTTATTGCGCTGCAGGTTTTGCAATCCAAAGATAACCTCCGAGGTGAAAACCCTGTCGGGAACTGCCGCCGTGAGTCTGTTAGGCTTTATCCATGGGAAATGTGATTCCTGCACGGCAATGATTTTCTTGGCATATTCCAGGGCTTTCTCGTCGTTGCCCATAGTGTAATACACTCTCATTGCAAGAGCCTGGACGGCATAGTAGTTCATGCGCAAGTTGCGGTGCTTGAGGAAATCGTCCATTGGGTCACCATCCACGCCATAGGTTATGACAGGGTCAACATCCGCAAGCAGGCTGTCTGCCTCATGCAGGTCTTGCTCCAGCCTTTCAAAGAAATTGAGCGGGGTTAGCTGTGGCTCAACATCAAGCGAGAACTGTGTGCGGTATGGTATGGTCTTCACCGTTGAGTTTGGGTCGTATGCCGGGCCAAAGAGCCTGAAAAGGTCAAAATGCAGATACGCCCTCAAGGCCAAAGCCTCCCCACGCACGATACGATAGTAATTTCCCACGAGCACATCAGGATTACTCTCGGTATTCTTGATTATCGCGTTGATGTTGGCAATGAGCTTATATGAGGTGTCCCAAATACTCTGTATGATACTCTTGGCATCCGAACCGTCGTATCTAAAGAGCATATATTCCTTCACCGACCTGTTTTCATCACTTACAGCATATCTCTGTGCAAGCACCTCAATGAAACCACAGCTCAGGTTGCGTCCATATATCGCGTCCCTGTTAAGTTCTACATATATACCATTGAGGGATTTCTTGAATCCCGACGGCGAAGAGAAGTTGTTCTCCTCGGCAATACGGTCGCTTGGCTGTATGTCGAGCCAATCCGTACATGCTGTGCATACTATTGCCAACAGCATAACAGCCAATATGTGATATATCTTGTTTTTCATCTTTCAGATATTTAATTTGGATAATTTAGAAATTGAGTGACAATGCCATAGACACGCTGCGCGAGAATGGATAGCTTATACCTCGCTCTTCCTTAACCGTTGCCCAACGGGCTATGTCGTTCATGTAGGCGCTGAATGTCATGCCTTGTATGCCCATCTTCTTGGTGAGGGAATATGGCAATTCGTATGAAAGGCGTATTGACTCGATGGTGAGATAGTTGTTCACTGAAACGAATCGTGACGACATTGGAGTTGTCTCTGTGCGCGATATGCCCTTGAAATGGGCATGATCACCCGGTTTCTGCCATCTGTCGTAGAGGGCACGGCGGTCTTGGTTCTTGGCAAGTGCCGACGAAGATATGTTCTCCACCTTTTCATATAATGTACTGAGGAAGGTGTCGCCACCAAGACTGTATCTCATATATATACTTGCAGAGAATCCCTTGAAGAAGAAGACATTACCGAAAACTCCCTCTACGTCAGGCCTTGTGTCACCCACCTCCACCTCATCGTCGTATGAATGCGTAAAAGTGTAGTTGCCGCCCTTGGTGATGAAGATTTCCTGTCCTGTGGCGGGGTCAATACCTGCCGACCTTACAGCCCACAGGGCGGATGGACTTCCGCCATCGTAATATCGGGTCATGTTCTTGGTAAGATTCTCATTGTTATACTGTGCAAGTGTAGAACCGATATTTTCATAATGTGAGCGAACATGACTGAAGGAGAGAGATGTTGTCCAGTTGATTCTATCCTTAGGACGGTAGATGATGGCATATCGCAGTGTTCCGTTGAAACCATCGGTGACCTGCTTTCCAATATTTGCCAAACGGCTGGTGACACCTACGGATGAAGGTATGCCGATGGATGCAAGAAGCGGGTCGGTGTTCTTGTGGAACACGTCGAGATTCAAGTGCAGACGATTCCAAACGCTTACATCAAGACCGACATTGAAGTCTATGGTCTTCTGCCATGCCAAGTTTGGGTCGCCTATTGCGTCTATCAATAGTCCTGTACCAAAGTTATTTGTCATCCAGTTGTTGAACTTGTATGTGGTCAACGTGTTGTATGAGCCAAAGTTCTGGTTGCCGGGATTTCCGATTGACCCTCTTATTTTCAGCATTTGGAACGCCTTGGTATTCTTAAGGAACTTCTCGTTATGCAAGTTCCATGCCAATCCCACTGCCCATGTGGTGGTGAATTTTTTGTTTGTTCCAAACACCGACGAACCGTCAAGACGGCAGTTCACGTCCATCAGGTAGCGGTTGTCAAAAGAATAGCCACCGTTGAAATAGAAATTGGCGGTACGGCTTTTTGAGTCATTATAGGTAGGCTTGCCGCTTTCTGTATATTGGTTGGCAAATCCGGGTGTCGTGAAATTTCCCTCTGGGAATCCCACTGCCGAGAAACCTTTTGTCATATCAGAGCTTTCGCGTATCGAAGCACCAAGCACGGCGTTAATCTGATGTTTCTCGGCAATCAGCTGACCGTATGTCGCAGTGACGTCACCGTCATAACTGAAGCCATCGCTTCTTTGGTCGGAATACGAGCCCTTCTTCAACACATCCACTTGGTCGTAGGCAGTACTCTCGGGTGAAGTAAAAAATTCGCTGTCGCTTGTTTCCTTCGTCAATCCGAGACGTGCGCGAATCCAGAAAAAACTCAACGGACGGTATTCCATACTGAAGTTGTTCCTCACGCCAAAGCTCTCACCCTTGTCATAGCTGTTGAGCTGGTCGTTATACATTGGATTGCCTACAATAACCGAAGCGTCAGTCGTACTCATTGAATTCTCCTTATACTCGAGCCATTTACCGACAGAGCCGTCCTCCTCATATTTAGGATAATATGGATTGGCTGACGCATATTCGGAGAATGACACAGTGGGGTTGGAGTGCTTGGTAACATTAACAGTGAGCTTGTTGGAGAATGTCAACTTTCCCATCCTATACAACACATCGATATTACCGCTGAGAATATCGCGGCCTGACTTTTTCATCACACCGTCAATTTTGTTATAACTCACTCCCAAAGAGTAGCGGAGCTGTTCGTTTCCACCCTGGGCACTGATGAAATGACGCTGGTTAAGACCGGTACGCAAGGGTTCCGACAACCAATAAGTGTCCACTCCCTTGAGAACATTGGCAAGAAGCTTATTATACCTGATTTCCTGATATTCCTGATAGTCGGCAATATTTGAAGTGAAGTTGCCTGCCAATTTTTCAAATTCCAACTTCTCGGCGGCATTCATCAGATTATAGTCTGTAAGGTCTGCCCATGAGACATTGAAATTGCCGCTATACATGAATTTCAGCTTACCCATCTCCGGTGCCTTGGTTTCAACCACAACCACACCGTTGGCGGCCTTTGCTCCATAAATGGCAGTAGAGGCAGCGTCCTTCAGCACTGTCACAGATGCTATGCGGTCCATGCTCAAGTCCATAATACTCTGGAGAGTAGTCTCAAAACCGTCAAGGATAAAAAGAGGCTGGTTGGGGTCTTCGCCAAATGTTTCTTTCAGTCCTACAATGCTTGTCTTGCCTCGAATCTCAAGGTCGGGCAAGCGATTGGGGTCAGAACCAAAATCATTGTTTTCCAACACGGTAAATGCGGGGTCAAGTGTCTTAAGGCTCTGAATAAGGTTCTGGTTGCCCACTAGCTTTAGTTCTTCCGAATCGTATGTCTGTGATGAACCGGTGAAGCTTTCCTTCTTTCTTGAATAAATACCTGTGACGACAACCTCATTAATTGTCTTTGAGTCATCTTTCATGGTAATGACAAGATTGGCGATGTTGCGCTTGCCGTTGAAAACATAGTTTTCCTCTTTCATTCCCACAAATGAGAACTGCAGCTTTGTCGTCCTGCCTTGTGGCAGCAAAAGCGTGAACGAGCCATCGTTGGCAGTGACTATCGCTGTCTTCATACTCGGCACCTTAACCGAGACGCCGGGAAGACAGTCACCGTTTTCGTCAACCACCATTCCCCTGAGCGTGACAGTGGAGAGTGTGGTAGTCTTCACCTCTGCCTCGGAATTGGTTGACTTGTTTTTTATTGGGTAAATCGTGACAAACTTGCCTTCTATGCTATAGGTAAGCGGCAAGTTGCCAATCACTGCTTCAAGCGCCTTGTGGATGTCCTTCGACGATGTCCCACCTTGGGCTTTCAAATTCTTCAAGTCGTTTTGGGCATAGCTGATGCGGTAACCTGTTGCCTTCTCTATCTTTTTCAAGGCGACTGTCAACTGCTCGCCTGCACTCTGCTGCAACGAAGGGACGAATGCAGATACGGTGGACATAACAGTAGGGAAACCCAACAGCGTTACGGCCAAAACGACCTTTCTAATGGTAGATGTCCTAATCATACTATTTTTGTTTGAGTTACTTAACTTGTACATATATGGTATCGTACAAATTGTAACTTTAGGCACCCCCTAATCAACAAAAATAGTGTTTTTTTCGATATTTATCTTCAGTTTCGATATTTCAGACAGCATTTTCACTGCATCTTGCACATCAGAGCGACGGTCATAGATAAAATGATAGCGGCAATTCAGCTCTGGAATGTCATGACACACCACAGACATATTATACCAACTTCCTATCCTTATGAGTATGTCTTCCAATGTATCATTTTCAAACATTTCAATACCTTCTCGCCAGCATATCTTGTCTTCTACATACACTTCCTGTTTGCTCACCACTCCAGAATTTACCTCTGCCGACTCATTTGGATACAATTCAGCCAATTTATTTCCTGCCAAATCATTTATATCGACACGCCCGCTAACCAATGTTATACATGGCACATCGCTCTTGACATATTTCACATTGAACTCAGTGCCTACCACTCTTGTGGCAATATCGCCAGTTGTTACGACAAACGGATGCGACGGGTCGGAAACGACATCAAAGTATGCCTCGCCTTCAAGTTTTACCTCACGAATATTGCCAAAACGGGTCGGATAGGACATTACCGCATTTGCATTGAGCCACACCTTACTTCCGTCTGGCAGATGGAGATGAAAATCCTTTGTCGGAGGTACAGTGATTGTCTGCCATTCAACGGGCTTGTTTCCTTGGTTAATCTCTATCGAGTCTTTCTTAACCACGATAGAGGTGTTGCCTGAGGTGATGACTATCTTGTCTGATTCCGCCTTTGCTGCATACACCACAAGTTTCTTGTCTTGTTGTGCCTGGAATAACCACATTCCGGCCAGAGAAATCAACAACACGGCTATACAGGCGGCAATACGCAATAAATATTTCATGTCAAACCGCTGTTTCCTAATGCCTGATTTGAGTGCGAACCTGTCCCATTCCTTCTCTGCATTGTCTTTGCGGCCCTTGCCTATCAAAAGAGCCTCAGTGATGAGTTGTCGCATCTCCATTTGAGCTTCATCATCCATCAACCCATCATGAAAATCCTTTTTATCTTCTGTACTTTTCATAATTTACAATTAAAATCATTGTTTCATTGTCCACTTCCATTTATATAATCGGCATCATTGATAGGTTAGGCACCAAATTATGAAGATTTTTATCATATTTTCACGAATGAATTTAAGCCCTTTAATGATATGCTTTTTCACGGCACTCTCGCTTATATTCAGCTCTTTTGATATTTCCCTGTATTTATTCCCTTTTAGATAATGACGTGTCAGCACCTCCCTTGTCTTGGGGCTAAGTTTCTCAATAAGTCCAAGCACTTCGTCTATCTTGTTGTCATGCTCCTCTGCAGTCTCTGCCTTGGAGGCAAAGCGTAGCACATACTCACTGTATTTGTCATGCACAGAAATGCGGCGATAATAGTCAGCACATTTGTTTCGCAATGTCCTGTAAAGATAGTTTCGCAATTCTTCCTCACTCAGGTTCAAACCCAAATGATACAATTGTTCAAACGCATCGTGTACAATATCCTTTGCAACTTCCTCATTCTTCACTAAACTAATAGCAAAGGCTATGGTACGTTGATAGTTTGAAATAAAGAACTCCTTAAACGTATCTTCTCTCATGCCTAACTTTAATTTTCTCTCCCTGGACTGGAAACAAATGCTGTCAACCCCCATCCCCTTGTCAATAATCACTCGGACTGCAGGTTGTCCTGAATCCATTTAATGCACTTTTCCTGACTACTCGGGAAACGCCAATGACCGCTGCTCGGGGTGATGTCCTTCTGCTTGGGAGCGGTTATCTCATTCCATACCGACCATATAGAGGTGGGAGAACAGGTGTCGTCGCTATATCCCCAGCTCATGAAGGTGGGAACCCGGAGCGTGCGCGCAAAATTGACTACATCGAAATAGGGCAAGGTATGCAAGGCCTGCTCAACCGGTATATCAACACGACTGTCGTCAAACTTGCCAGAGAAGAACATGGGCCAACCGCCAGCCCTTCCGTGAAGGAAACCCGTGAGGTCGCTGAGGGCTGGATAAAACGGGGCACAAAGGGTGACTTTCTCGTTGAGGGCTGCTGTGATGATTGACAATGCGCCGCCCTGCGAACCGCCTGTCACGATGACATTCCTGCCGTCCCAATCGGGCAAAGAGCACAGATAATCAACGGCTCGGGCACATCCTACATATACATCCTTATAATAATATGTGTCGCGTGAAGCCATCCCCCTACGCATATATCCGCTGCATTTTTCGGCTCGCATACGGTTGTATTCATCGTCGGGCAGACGCTGGTCGTTGTCGTGAATCTCTATCTTCAGATAGGTCATTCCCGCCTTCGGGAAATAGTCAGAGGGATAGATCTTCTGACTTCCCGCACCTGGCGGAACAAGCACCACAGGATGTTGCTTGCCGTCCAACGGGCGCGACAGATAACCGTATATCCACTTGTCATTGCCCACACGCAACCTGACGAGCTTGGTCTCAATCTTGTCGTCGGTGGCTTCCGGTACGTCAAAATACTCGGGTTCGAGACTCACCTTACGGGCTTCACGCAACGCGTTCTGCCAGAACTTCGTAAAGTCCTTCGGCATATTAGTGAATGTGCGAATCTGCTCGGGTGAGAAAGCCACCTTTACGAGGTCGCCCTGACGCTTGCCTCCCGCCATAAACTCATACCGACAGGCAAGGAATCCTGGTTCGGTCATCGTACCCATACGTATGACAGCCTCCCCACCGACAAACGTGGTAGAGTCGGCATCCTTAGGCAGATGCATCTCATGCCCCACCCTATACCTGACCGTCACCCCATCGAGCGGCACACCACCCTCACGGGCATATATACGCAGCGAGGCTGGCTGCCCTTGGATATAATGGCTGTCACTATGGTCAGGCATTGCCACCACCTCGACGTAAGCCTTGCGCGGCGACCCAAACTCCTGCCGGAACTGCTGTGCTGAGAGCGACAGGCTGGTAGCAATGCTTAAGAGAAACACTAATATTGTTACTTTCTTCATACTTTATGGTTTATATTTACACTTGATATCTTTACGCTCGTCATAATTCGCGTATATCCCGGCGAGGTTAGTGCCGGGAAAGGAAACTTTCCACTATTGGCATGACTACTGAGTCGTAGTCAGCGGAGGCTCCCATCATACTGCCCATACTGCCAAGGTTGGCGGCATTGAACCCGTGATTGGCTCCCTCTATCTTGTTGAGAGTGGCAGAGGGATAGAGACCGACTGCCTTCTCTGAATTTGAAATCGGAACTATGATGTCGGCTGTGCCATGGATGATGCACACTGGCTTCGGGAACTTGCCGATATGCGACCATACGTCGAAGTCCTTTATGCTGTTGATGTATTTCTCGCTCATAGACATCATACCGCCGAAGTCTCCCCAATTGCCGAAATCGCCGAAGTCTCCCCAATTGCCGAAGCCACTGAACTTGCTTACCATTTCGGGGATATTGAAGGCAGGATAGAAGAGTATCATTCCGGCGAAATCATCGGGACACTCGTCGGCAAGCAGGGCTGAGACAAGACCACCCTGACTGCTTCCAAGCAGATACACCTCTGAGGGCTCCACATACCCCAGCGACTTCACTGTCTTGACTACGGCGCGCAGGTCTTCCACCTCGGTAAAAACGGTCATATCATCGGTGGAACCGCCGCTTTTACTCTTATCGCTTCCACCACAGAAGTCAAAACAGTAGGCGGCATATCCCATCTTGGCAATAGCCGAGGCATAGCCCCTCATAGCCTCGTGGGTGAGTGAACTGCTATGCGAGAGTATCACTGCCGGCTGTTTCTTCGACGTCACAGGATTATAATACATCACGCCGTAGATCCTGTTGGTGTCGCGCTGGCTCCACAGTTCCACACTGTCCACTACCCACTCCACATCAGTCTGCGTAGAGTCGGCGTCTCCCACGTTTTCATTATTATCGGGTGGCGTAGTCACTTCATTGTCATCCGAAGAACAAGCGGTAAGACCCATTGCAACCGCCATAAGCATACACAATACAATCTGTCCAAAATTCTTTTTCATAAAAGTAATGATTATTAATAATCCAAAGTTTTTTATCAGACTGCAAAAGTATATATTATTTTTGAAATCACCAAATATTTAGGTTTTTTTTGCGGTAAAAATAAGTTTCCACCACTTCCCGCCTATTCCGTAAGGATGGCGGTTGTGGTGGAAACGAGATACAATGGATGATTATTACTCAACTTTACTTTACCCTTCGGCCAGTGACCGTTGGTTCTGAAGTGATAATTCCCAATGTATAAGGGGTTTAAAATTACTTCTGAAACTTGAGTATATTATAGCTCACGCCAACTTTTCTTTCTTTTTGTATATTTTAAGCACAGGTATTTACATGTCTTTTGTCGTATTTCACGTATAATCCGGCGAGAACAGTACCCGAGATTGAGTGATAGGCGCAACTGATGGCACAGGGCACCACGCAGAGGATAGCTTCGGGATTGCGGGCGAGGATATCGTCGTTGGCAAAGAAGGCGGTGGCAAGCACTGTTGCCATACCGGCGTTCTGCATTCCCACCTCTATAGATATTGTGCGCTTCTTGGGAAGTGAGAAATGGAAAAGCCTTCCCACGTTATATCCAAGAAGATACCCGAGGGTGTTATGGCAGAACACTACGGCAAGCATGAGTAGGAATAGTCCCATACCGTGAATCATCAGTTGGGGTTTCACCTGCGACACCACGCCTCCCACTATCAAGGCAAGACACGTGACACTCACTCCCGGCATCATCTGTCTCACATCCTCATACCATTTACGGCTACTGGCGTAGTGATTCACAAGGAATCCTATACCCACAGGGATTATCGTGATTAGCAATATGCCACGGAACATTCCGAGGGTATCCACCTCTATCCTTGTGTCGGCAAGCCACCACACCAACAATGGTGTCATCACGGGAGCCAACAGTGTGGAG
>JALERP010000005.1 GCA_022764085.1 Prevotella sp. | reverse complement strand
TGAATGCGCTTCAGGAATTCCTCAAAGGAAATGTAACCTTGTTTGTAACGTGTAATTTGGGCACCTATTCGGTCGTTTGCTATCGGGCCATACACGATGTCGTAATCATGTAGAGTCCTGCCGTTGGGTTCTGTTCGATGGATAGGTTTCCGCCCCTCCTTTGGCAGTATTCCCGCAAGGTCTGGATGTTCTCTTCTACCGATAGCGTGTGCATCACGTTGTAATGCTTGTCGCAAAGTGCCAAAGCGCCATACTGGTTGAGGTATCGGTAAGCTTTCGCCTCCGACACCCTGTTGTGAGCAGCGAACTCCGCCACCAACAACACAAGATACTCTATCCTGTCCATTACCTGCTTTGACATAAGCAAATCTCTTCCTTTTAGTCCGCACAAATACCGTGTGGCATGGCGCGGCTGATGTAACTTTATATGCAAAGTTACTCATTTATTTCAAATACACCAAGTTTTTACAATTTGAAGGCATCATTTTTAGTGATTTTTAAGAAATTACACCTTGTCTATTCATATTAGGATGATATTTCTCTTTGCCGAGTACTGCAACCCGCTTTGCCATGATGAATTCATCCTTTCATATCAACATCATTCCCAACTATGGTTTAGCCGGAATATATTTGACGACATTCACTTTTATCTCGCGATTATATTTCCTTGACTTCTTCACGGTCTTTTGCTTCAGTTTCCGCTTACTGTCGTCCCATGTCAAGAGGGAGAGAGAGTAGTCGCCTTGCTCGAAGGCATATCCGTCTCCAGAGTCTTGATAAAGTGAGAATGTTGTGTCGGCACCGGGATAGACATTCACGGTGATGGGCTTGTCGGATTGTGCTGCGGAATATTCCACCACATCTGACGTTAGGATGATACTGCCTGCCTTGACATAGAGAGGCATACGGTCGATGCTTACCGGCACTTCTATCCATTGTCCGCCGTCGTATGACTCATTTGTCCAATAGTCATACCATCGGTTGCCTTGAGGCAGATATACCTTGCGCGATGTGGCTTCGGACATCGGACGTGTGACAGGGCATACGAGGATATTGCCAAAGAGATACTCGTCTTTAAGGTCATAGACAACATCATCGTCAGGATAGTCGAAGGCAAGTTGGCGCGCCATGGTATAGCCTGAGAAATACTGTGCCGCCGCCATACTATATATATAAGGTAGGAGCGAATAGCGCAGGTTGATCATCTTCAGTATGGCATCATAGTAAGGGGTGCCCGTCTCGCCAAAGCGCCATATCTCGCGCGGAGTGTCGGAACCATGGCTGCGGAGCATGGGCAGGAATGTTGCCCATTGGAACATACGTGTATAGTACTCACGATAAGCTTCGTCATTCACACCGTTTTGGAACTCACCGGTATAGAACCATCGGCGTCCGTCGTTCTTGACGAAGAAAGAACCCACGTCAACGGTCCAATAGGGATTGCCCGTGGACATATAGTTAAGTCCTGCCGGTATTTGTTGGCGATATGACTCCCACGAGGCATGAGTATCACCGTTCCATACCACTGTGGCATAACGCTGCTGTCCGGCATAACTGCTACGGGTGAGGTTGAGCACACGTTTGTCGGAGGATGTAAGACGCTGGTTCTCATATAGCCCGCATGAGTGGTAGAGCGAGTAAAGACTGCTGCGCTCTGCTCCGAGGGCATCGCTGAGCACGTCTTTGTTCAAGTGCCAACGACGCTCATGGTCATCCCATCCGTAGGGCTTCTCGCCTATTGATTCAGGTATTTTGTTCCAGTCGCCGTCGAGCGGTTCGCTACTGTCACACCACCAGGCATCAAAGCCATTAGAGAAGAACTCGTCGTTGGCATACTTCCAGTAGTGGCGCCGGGCATCGGCATTGAAGACATCATACACCGAGTGCTCGAGCATAAAACCACGTTTGCGGAAGTCCCTTTCCTCTGGACAATACTGCGGATTGGGCCAGATGCTCACCATGAGTTTGGCGTTCATGGCATGTATGGAGTCGGCAAGAGCCTTTGGGTCGGGATAATACTTGCGGTTCATCTTCATATATCCCCATCCCTCAGGCCAATAGTTCCAGTCCTGCACAATCATGTCGATGGGCACATGGCGACGGCGATATTCTCGCAGAGTAGTGATGAGGTCGTCAGACGATACATAGCGTTCCTTCGACTGTATATATCCGAAGGCATAGAGCGGTAACAGTTGCACCTTGCCCGTAAGATATCGATAGCCTTCCACAATATCCTCCATCCTGTCGCCTTTGATAAAGTAGTAGTCAATCTGTTTGGCAGCCTCCATCTGCATGGTAAAACCTTTGCTGTCAGACGAATACTTCATGGCGCAACCAGCATCGAAGAGCAGACCGTAGCCTTGTGGAGAAATGAGAAAGGGTACAGTAACTTTAAGGTTATGCTGAGTGAGCCACATGGTCTTTCCCACGAGATTCATATAATCCTCCATGTGGGCACCGAGCCCATACAAAGCCTTGGTGTCGGGGCATGAGAAATGAGATATGTATCGTGTACTCAGGCCGATGGTGTCGCGGCGCACGATGTCCTTCACCGTCACCTTTCCGTTGGCGGTCTCTTCCATGCGAGCCGTGGCATCGTCATACACGATGCGTTCCTGCACCACCGGTTCGGCCTCACGGGCAATGTCCTTCAATAAGGGCTTGCCGGTCTTTCGGTCGATAAACGAGATGCAACCATCCTCGGTTTTCACCATTATCTCCCCCGACTTCACCTGTTGTTTCTCATATATACAAACACCAGTATTATTGCCAGGCAATACTCCGTCAGCCGACCATTGCACCCTGACAATCTTGGGAGTGACAAACTCCACCTTCATTTTAGGAGAACTAACCTGTGCGGTGGCAATAGTGGATATGACCATTGCCGCCAAGATTGAGAACGTTCTATTCATATTAGCAATATCATTTTTATCATGTATAAAGTCAAAAATGTTTTTATGCATCCGATAATTACGACGCAAAGGTATCAAAAAGTTGGTAATCCGCCATAAGAAAATAAAGACATTCTATTGTATAAAATCGACAAGTTCTTCAATAAAGATAGAAAACAAGTGAAATATAGTAAAAAAACGATTGTCCAATACGGATATCTATGACAACCACAAGACCTTTGTAAGCAACATCGACATGAATATGCGCCGACCATTCTATTAAACACAGAGACACGGAGTCACAGAGTTTTTTATTTAAACACAAAGGAACAAAGAGACAATTTTCTTTTTCGGAAGCGGAAGATACAGAGAGCAGCTAAAGCTATTTTGACAAAGGTCACAAAGATTTCCAACAAAGGTCACAAAGAATTCCATCCGTAAGGCTTTGTGGCGACTTTTAAGTCGCTTGTTGTCTTCTCAGAACATAATTTAACATAATAACTTATGATAAGTGATAAAAACTGCAATAAGTTTGGAAATATGAAATAAAAATCGTAATTTTGCAGCGCACATTGAATAAAGCATCATAGTTATGGAAGAAAAGAATGTAAAAGAAGAAGTAAAGAGAATACCCTATGGTATGATGAACTTCGTGGCTGTTCGCGAGGACAATTATTATTATGTCGATAAGACAAGGTTCATAGAAAAAGTGGAAAATTCAAACAGATACTTTTTCTTCATCCGACCTCGCCGTTTCGGCAAGAGCCTCACCATGTCTATGCTGCGTCATTACTATGACATCAACCAATCGGACAAGTTTCAAAAATTATATGGCGACTTGTATATCGGCAAGCATCCTACACCCAATCACAACAAGTATCTCATAATATACCTCAACTTTGCGGTGGTCAATGCCGACTTGGGCAGTTACCGCAATGCGTTGGATGCGCATTGCAATACATTTTTTAATTCATTCTGTGATACATATTCAAGTCTTTTACCAGAGAATATCAAGAATGAACTAAATAAAAAGAATGGATGTGTGGAGCAGTTGAACTATATATACAGTGAGTGTGACAGAGTAGGCTTGAAAATATATCTCTTTATCGACGAGTATGACCATTTCACCAATCATATTCTCTCAGATGCCGCACGTCTCGAAGAATATCAGGGCGAGACCCACGGCACCGGCTATCTGCGCACGTTCTTCGATACCATTAAGGCAGGAACTGATTCGTCAATTGAGCGTGTCTTTATCACCGGTGTAAGTCCTGTAACCCTCGACGACCTCACCAGCGGTTTTAATATAGGCACAAACTACTCACTTGCATACGGCTTCAACGAGATGGTGGGCTTCACCGAAGTAGAGGTGCGCGAGATGCTGACATACTATGGCCAGCATTATGAATTTAATCATTCCATTGATGAACTTATCGAGATAATGAAGCCTTATTACGACAACTACTGCTTTGCGTTAAAGGCATACGGCAAGACAACCATGTACAACTCCAACATGGTTCTATCGTTCATTTATAAATATATAGACGAGGGGTGTGAGTTACCCCCGCAGATGCTTGAGGAAAATATCCGTGTTGACTATGAGAAGTTGCGTATGCTCATCCGCAAGGACAAGGAGTTCGCCCACGATGCCTCAATCATACAGACATTGGTGTCGAAAGGATTTTTCACAGGCGAACTGAAGGAAGGATTCCCGGCAGAAGATATCGCCAAGAGCGACAATTTCCTCAGTCTGCTATATTATTTCGGTATGGTTACTATCGGTGGCATGGAAATGGGCGATACAAAATTTGTCATTCCCAATGAGGTCGTGCGTGAGCAGATTTTCTCATATCTTCTTGACACCTATGAAGAAAACGACTTGACGTTTGACAGTTCGGACATCAGGACAAAAGAGAAATATATGGCATACCGAGGAGAATTCAAACCCTTCTTCCAATATATCGCCGACTGTATCTACACCTTTTCCTCGCAGCGCGACTGCCAGAAGGGAGAGGCTTTTGTGCATGGATTCACCCTTGCCCTTACAAGCCAATGCCGCTTCTACCGTCCCATCTCCGAGCTTGACAACCAGAACGGCTATGCCGACGTATTCCTTCGTCCCCGTTGTGAAATCTTCACGGACATGGAGCACTCGTATATCATCGAGCTGAAGTATCTGAAGAGTAATGCTACAGAGGCAGAAGTGAAAGCCGCTGTGAAGCAAGCCGAGGCCCAAGTATGCCGCTATGCTGATACGGTGAACGTGAACGACAACATAGGTCACACAACCCTCCATAAGGTTTATGTAGTATATAAAGGTGTGGAGATGGTGGCGTGCGATGATGTGGATGAGAGTTTATAGTTCTGATATCGAAATATTAAGCAAAAAAGGGATGGCTCATACATTTTAGCTGAGCCATCCCTTTTTTGTTATGCAAATACATCGTATCAATTTTCAAGAGTTTCACCATCTTTTTGTATTTCTGCTATGATATTCATTGTATCATGGTATCACTGTCATAACACTGAATCCAATACTAATACGCAGTAAGTCAAGTGTGAGTCAATACCAAAGTCGGTGAACCTCCGATGTACCTCTATACCAAAGTCGGTGAACCTCTGCACCAAAGTCGGTGTAAGTCTGCTCTTGTAATAGACTTACATTGGAGGATCACCGACTTTGGTGCGGAGGAACAACAGAGGCACTGGCTGTTATTTTGAAGGAAACCATTTGTTTTTATTTGTTATTTATTCCAATGACACAAAATCAAATGATTTTAAAATGTATTTCATATAATGTAAGTATCAAAGCCTTCAGGGCTTATATAAAGGTGCCTACAATAGTTGCTAATGCATCGGGAGCTTCTCTGCGCTCAATCAAGATAAACTTCGAGGGTACAACAGGTATCCAGACGGGCGTTATTGTCCCATTACGGTCATATTTGTTAAAATATCGACTATTTGCTGATTTTTCTTGGTAAAACGATACTGCTTTTGGATTTTTTTGCTACCTTTGCGAGGTATTTTAGAAACTTTATTATATGTTCAAGGCTATTGTTAGGTTTTCTATTCGTAAGAAACTCTTCGTCGCGCTGACGACATTGTTTCTGCTCATAGGCGGTATTTGGGCAATGCTCACCCTGCCGGTGGATGCTGTGCCCGACATAACAAACAACCAGGTGCAGATTGTAACTGTCTCTCCAACGCTTGCCCCGCAGGAGGTGGAACAGCTGATTACCATGCCTGTGGAAATCGCGATGAACAACATTATGAACGTGACGGAGATTCGCTCCGTGTCGAGATTTGGGCTCTCGCTCGTCACGGTGGTGTTTAAGGAGAGTGTACCCACGCTTGAGGCACGGCAGCTCATCAATGAGCAGATACAGGTGGTGGCTGGAGAGATTCCTCCAGAACTGGGTACACCCGAGATGATGCCAATCACCACGGGATTGGGAGAGATTTACCAGTATGTGCTGAAGGTGGACGAGAAGCATCGCAATGAATATGATGCCATGGAGCTGCGCACTATACAGGACTGGATTGTCAAGAGACAGCTTTCTGGCATTCCGGGTATTGTGGAAATCAATAGTTTCGGCGGTTATCTCAAACAGTATGAGGTGGCTATTGATCCTGATGCGCTTGCAGCATTGCAGATTACCGTCGGCGATGTTTTTGAGGCTCTATCGAATAACAACCAAAATACAGGCGGTAGTTATATTGAGAAAGTGGGAAGGGCTTATTATATCCGCTCCGAAGGTATGATTAGCAAGAAGAAGGACATCGAGAAGATTGTTGTGGCAAACCGGGGAGGTATGCCTGTGCATATCAGTGATATAGGTAAGGTGGACTTTGGTGCGCCCAAACGGTTTGGAGCCATGACCATGGACGGAGACGGCGAATGTGTGGGAGGTATAGCCATGATGCTAAAAGGGGCCAATGCCAATGTGGTGACACAGACTCTTGAGGAGAGGGTGGCAAAGGTGCAGAAGATGCTGCCTGAGGGTATTATAATCGAGCCTTATCTCAACCGCTCGGAGCTGGTAAACCGCAATATATCTACCGTGATATATAATCTCATCGAGGGCGCCATAATAGTATTTCTTGTACTTATCATATTCCTCGGAAATGTAAGGGCAGGAGTCATCGTGGCTTCGGTGATTCCTCTCGCTATGCTCTTTGGTTTCATCCTAATGAGGGTGTTCGGGGTGTCGGCCAATCTGATGAGTCTTGGGGCAATTGACTTTGGTATAGTGGTCGATGGTTCGATTGTTATCCTCGAAGGCATTCTCGCACATATTTATTCCAAGAGGTTGGGCGGACGTGTGCTCACTGCCGACGAAATGTGCGATGAGGTGGAGCAGGGCGCCTCCAAGGTGGTGAAGAGTTCTACCTTTGCCGTGCTTATCATTCTTATTGTGTTCTTCCCGATACTTACTTTATCTGGTATCGAGGGGAAGTATTTCACCCCGATGGCTCAGACTCTCGTCTTCTGTATTGTGGGAGCTTTGCTCCTTTCGCTCACCTACGTGCCTATGATGGCATCGGTCTTCCTCAAGCGTGGAATCGTCATTAAGCCAACGTTTGCTGACAGGTTCTTCGCATGGCTTACGCATATATGTAATAAGGTGTTGCGTTACTGTATGCCTCGTGTGTGGCAGACATTGGGAGTGGCGTTTGCCTTGCTTGCCGCTTCGTTGGTGTTGTTCACCCGTCTTGGAGCTGAGTTTATACCAACCCTCGACGAGGGCGACTTTGCCATGCAGATGACCCTTCCGGCTGGAAGTTCGCTGAGCAAGAGCGTGGAGATTTCTCTTGCTGCCGAGAAAGTGTTGAAGGATAATTTCCCCGAGATTAAGCATGTCGTGGCTAAGATTGGAACGGCTGAGGTGCCCACCGACCCTATGTCTGTTGAGGATGCCGATGTGATGATTGTGATGAAGCCATTCAAGGAATGGACCTCTGCTTCGAGTCGTGCCGAGATGGTAGAGAAGATGAAGGCTGCTTTGGAGAGTGTAGAAGGGGCGGAGTTTAATTTCAGCCAGCCAATACAGTTGAGATTCAATGAGTTGATGACTGGCGCAAAGGCAGATATAGCCATCAAACTGTATGGCGAGGATATGGACGAACTCTACTCCAAGGCCAAGGAGGCAGCCAAGTATGTGGAGAAAGTGCCGGGGGCTGCTGACGTCATAGTGGAACAGGCGATGGGACTGCCGCAGTTGGTGGTAAACTACGACCGCACGAAGATTGCGCGATATGGTATCGACATCAAGGAACTTAACGACATCATACGTACGGCTTACGCAGGCGAAACTGCGGGGGTTGTATTCGAGAATGAGCGGAGGTTCGACCTCGTGGTTAGGTTAGATGACGAAAAGGTGAGTGACCTCGACCTCAACCGGCTTTTTGTCCGCACTTGCAACGGGGCACAGGTGCCGGTGAGCGAGGTGGCTACTATAAGTCTTGTCAACGGTCCGCTGCAAATTAACCGAGATGAAACTAAGCGAAGGGTAGTTATAGGTGTCAATGTGCGCGATGCGGACATACAGCAGGTAGTGGCTCAGATAAGTGAGATTCTCGACAAGAACGTAAAGCTGAAACCTGGATATTATTTCGAATATGGTGGTCAATTCGAGAATTTGCAAAACGCTATACGCACATTGCTAATAGTAATTCCTATTGCCTTGATGCTCATTTTGTTACTGTTGTTCTTTAATTTCCGTAGTGTCACATATTCATTGGTGGTATTCTCCACTGTGCCATTGTCTCTTATTGGCGGCATTGCGGCGTTGTGGCTCCGGGGCCTGCCCTTCAGTATCTCGGCAGGAGTGGGTTTTATCGCCCTCTTTGGTGTCGCGGTGCTTAACGGTATTCTCATGATTAACCATTTCAATGACATACAGTCTGCAGGAAGATACAATATGTGTACTGACAGGGTAATCTTCCGCGGTTGTGAGCACCTTCTGCGTCCCGTTTTCCTTACAGGCTTGGTGGCATCGTTGGGCTTTGTGCCTATGGCTGTGGCCACGTCGGCTGGTGCTGAGGTGCAGCGTCCACTTGCTACAGTGGTCATCGGAGGATTGATAGTTTCTACGGTCCTGACGCTCATTGTCATCCCCGCTTTTTATAGAATAGTAAATTCAATGCCAATAATATTGAGAAAAATAGGAGTTAAGAAAAAATGAAGAGTTATTTTGTATATCTGACTGCCGCTTTGATGATGGCTGCATGTTCAGGCGGGAATTCGTCTGACGTTGATTCACAAACATCAGATTCTGTGGATAAGTCTGATTCTGTCGAAATTAAGGCGAATGCCGACTCGGTTGGAATTGATGGAGTGTCGAGTGCTACTAACGTGGCAAATAGTCCCACATTCAACGGGGTGATTATGGTGTCGCCGCAGCAGAATGCCACTGTGTCGCTCACTATGGGCGGCAAGGTGCATAGTCTTAAGGTGATGCCAGGACAGGCTGTTGCCCGTGGTCAGGTCATTGCATCTATCGACAATCCTGAGTATATTGATTTACAGCAGACTTATCTCGATGCTTCTGCCCAAACGGAATACCTCGAAAAGGAATACAAGAGGCAAAGCGACTTAAGTGCCAACGATGCTTCATCACAAAAAAAGATGCAGCAGAGCAAGGCTGAGTATCTTTCAATGCATAGCCGTCTTTCTGCTGCAGCCTCTCGTCTGAAAACTCTCGGTGTCAATCCGGCATCGGTAAAGTCAAATGGCATTCAGCCTTATCTTCTCGTTAAGGCTCCTATAAATGGATTTGTAACTAACCTCAATGTTAATCTCGGAAAATACCTTGATGCAGGAGAACCTATATGTGATGTCATCAACAAATCTCAGCCTCTCATTCAGTTGACGGTTTATGAAAGGGAACTTAATTTGATGAGGGTTGGACGCCCTGTTGAGTTCAGAGTTAATGGAATGGGCAAAAAAACGTTCAACGCACAGATCGTTTCTATCGACCAGTCGGTGGATGCAAAGGATTATTCTATAAAAGTCTATGCTAAAGTTATGGCATCCAACAGTGATTTTAGACCTGGTATGTATATAAGGGCGAAACTAAAATAATACTTCTCCTAAATATTATATAATAAGGTGTAAGCTAATTTAGTGTCTTATTTACACGCTCTATTTCTAAAATACTGTTAAAATATTAAACTTTTCAGTGAAAACATTTGGTAGTTTGAAAAATAGTCCGTACCTTTGCACCCGCTTTTGAGAACAACGGTTCTCTGAGAGCAAAATAAAGAAAGAGTTCTTTGAAAGACTTACATAAACAGAGAAGTAGTACAAGAAGCGAGCTACATTATTATATATATTGTAGCTTGGGTAGAAAGATACGAACCGTCAATTTTAATAAGATTGAAAGTTTGCTTTGAGCTTCGATAATTCGAGAGTCATCCTTAAGTACAGAACAAACAAGAAATAAATATTTTACAATGGAGAGTTTGATCCTGGCTCAGGATGAACGCTAGCTACAGGCTTAACACATGCAAGTCGCGGGGCAGCAT
>JALERP010000172.1 GCA_022764085.1 Prevotella sp. | reverse complement strand
TTTGTCTTGGAGATCGTTAAGCTGTGCATATATTTCAGGCATAGCCTCTTCCATCGACGGATACTTGGCTGCGCGCTCTTCTTCGCTGATTCCTGCGCGCTCTGCCCAGCGCTGCGAACCAATCTTTGTAATCTGCTGTGGAGTGCGGATACCAGCCACAACGTCCTCACCCTGTGCATTAACAAGGTACTCGCCGTTGAAAAGGTTCTCGCCATTACCGGCATCACGGCTGAAGCATACACCAGTGGCTGATGTGTCACCCATGTTACCGAATACCATTGCCATTACGCTGACGGCAGTGCCCCACTCGTCTGGAATACCCTCCATCTTGCGATACAGGATGGCACGCTCGTTCATCCAACTGCGGAACACGGCGCAGATTGCGCCCCAAAGCTGCTCGATGGGGTCGTTGGGGAAGTCCTTGCCGGTGCGCTCCTTGATTGCTGTCTTGAAGAGTGTGACGAGCTTCTTCAGTTCCTCTACAGAGAGGTCCTTGTCAAGCTTCACGCCACGCTCAGCCTTCACACTCTCGATAATCTCCTCGAACGGGTCGATGTCTTCCTTGTTGACGGGCTTCATCTCGAGCACCACGTCACCGTACATCTGTACGAAGCGGCGATAAGAGTCATAAACGAAGTGTGGATTGTTAGTCTTGGCCACAAGACCTTCAGCCACCTCGTCGTTAAGACCGAGGTTGAGGATAGTGTCCATCATACCCGGCATGGAAGCGCGGGCACCAGAGCGAACGCTGACGAGCAGCGGGTTCTTCACGTCGCCGAACTTGGAGTTCATGAGCTCCTCAGTGTGCTTAACGGCAGCATTAACCTCGTCCTGAAGAATCTCCTTGATCTTCTCCTGACCAACTTCATAATACTCGTTGCAGCAGCTGGTAGTGATTGTAAAACCAGGAGGCACAGGCACACCAATCAGGTTCATCTCGGCAAGGTTTGCTCCCTTACCACCAAGTTCCTCACGCATTTTTGCGTTACCTTCAGCCTTACCGTTACCGAAGGTGTAAACTCTTTTTTCACTCATAAGTTAGTTGTGTTATTTATTATTGTTTTAAAGAATTATATGGTTACTGAGGGTCGTAAAACCCCGTTTTTCATAAATTATAGTGCAAATATACGACTTTTCCAAGAAATGTGCAAGAAAAAAAGCGAAAAAATGCAATATCTACACGACATTTTATGATTTTATTTGTAATTTTGCACCGAAATTTAGATTTATAGTCATAAATGAGTAGAAAAAAGAAACCATTACCAGTATTGGAGAACATCACCATCACTGATGTTGCCGCAGAGGGGAAGTCGCTCGTAAGAGTGGGCGACATGGTCGTTTTTGTGCCATTCTGCGTGCCCGGGGATGTGGTGGACCTTCAGGTGAAGAAAAAGAAGCACAGCTACTGCGAGGCGGAAGTTATTCGCTTTATAGAATATAGTAAGGTACGCGCGACGCCATTCTGCGAGCACTTCGGAGTGTGTGGAGGATGCAAATGGCAGAACCTGCCCTACGAGGAACAGCTCAAGGCAAAGCAGAAACAGGTGTATGACCAGCTGAGACGCATAGGCAAGGTGGAACTGCCAGAGATTTCACCTATCCTCGGTTCGCAGAAAACTACGGCATACCGCAACAAACTGGAGTTTGGATGCTGCAACAAGAGATGGCTCACGAGAGAGCAGGTTGCGTCGGGATTCAAGTATGACAACATGAATGGCATTGGATTCCATATCACGGGGGCGTTTGACAAGATTCTGCCCATCGAGAAATGCTGGCTCATGGACGATATGCACAACAGCATACGCAACTCCATCCGCGACTATGCCTTCAGCAACGGCATCTCATTCTTCGACCTCAGGGAGCAGCACGGACTGCTGCGCGACATCATTATACGCAACTCCAACTCGGGCGAGTGGATGGTTATTGTGCAGTTCCACTATGACGTGGAGGGCGACGAGGAGCGCGCCTTAGGGCTGATGCAGCACATTGCAGACACATTTCCCGAGATTACAGCCCTCATGTATGTGAACAACCAGAAGTGCAACGACACCATAGGTGACCAGGATGTCATAGTGTTTAAGGGCAACGACCATATCTTTGAGCACATGGAGGAGCTGAGGTTCAAGGTTGGCCCGAAGAGCTTCTACCAGACCAATACCGAACAGGCATACCATCTGTACTGTGTGGCAAGGGATTTCGCTCAGCTTACAGGCAATGAGGTGGTATATGACCTATATACAGGCACAGGTACCATAGCCAACTTCGTGGCTCGCAAGGCGAGCAAGGTGGTGGGCATAGAGTATGTGCCCGAAGCTATCGAGGACGCCAAGGTGAATTCTGCCATCAACGGCATCGGCAACACAACGTTCTTCGCCGGAGACATGAAGGATATACTGACCGACGATTTCATAGCCGAACACGGCAAGCCGGATGTCATCATCACCGACCCGCCTCGTGCCGGAATGCATCCCGACGTGGTAAAAGTAATCATGAATGCTGCTCCTAAGCGCATAGTATATGTGAGCTGTAATCCTGCCACCCAGGCCCGCGACCTACAGTTGCTCGACCCTCTATACCGTGTGGAGAAGGTGCAGCCCGTGGATATGTTCCCGCATACGCCGCACGTGGAGAACGTGGTGCTTTTGGAAATTAAGAATTAAAAATTAAAAATTAAAAATTTTGAAATATGAGATAAATGAAGAAGAGATTTATTTGGACTGCTGTGGCAGCCGCTTTATCACTGCAGATGAGTGCGGTGGAAGCAAATGAGAGTACTGAGGCTACCGAGACGGAAGCCAAGAAGGAAGTGAAGTTGGGCGATATTGTCGGCAAACCGAAGTTTTCGGGTTATATGATCGGCAACTACAACGCCACTTTCCAAGATGACAACAACAGCAACACGTTCAGCATACGACTGATAAGGCTTGTGATGACCGGACGCATACTCAACGACTTTGAGTATAAAATCCAGGGACAGGTGAACGGCAACTCCAGCACTTTCGGCGAGTCGCCACGTATCGTGGACATGAGCCTTGAATGGCTGAAGCACAAGGAGTTCAGGGTTAAGGCTGGACAGTTTAAGCGTCCTTTCACCTACGAGAACCCGATGAACCCCATCGACATCGGCTTTAACTCTCAGGCGCAGGGAATACTCAAACTGGCAGGCTTCAACGACCGCACTGGCGAGCAGTCGAGCAGCGGTCGCGACATCGGTATTCAGGTATCCGGCGACCTACTGCCCAACAGTGAGGGGCACACCCTACTCCACTACGAAGTGGGCGTGTTCAACGGACAGGGTATCAACCGCAAGGACGTTGGCAATCAGAAAGATGTCATCGGAGGCTTTTGGGTATCGCCAATCAAGGGCATGCGCATCGGAGGATTCGGATGGGTTGGTTCGTACAACCGCACTGGATATTGGACTGAAGGAATGATTGAGCAGTCGGGCTCGCGCAAGGTGGGCCGCTATCGCTATGCCATCTCTGCAGAATATAAGGATGCCGACTGGCAGATTCGCTCGGAGTATATCCACAATACCGGAGGCGCATTTAAGGCCACAGCCAACACGAGCAGCAACCTGAGCGACTGCAACCTCAACGAAAAGCTCGGCGACCGTGCCGACGCAGTTTATCTCTCATGCGTAGCTCCTATCATCCGTGGCAAACTGAGGGCAAAGGCACGCTATGACCTCTATCGTCCCGCCGGCTCATGGAGCACAGCCAAGACGGTATATAAGGCAGGATTCAACTATCTCTTCTGCAAGAACATAGAGATTCAGACCGAATATTCGTTGGTCAACGACCGCAGTCTCGCCAAGCACAACTACAGTACGGCAGACGTGCAGTTCAGCGTAAGATTCTGACAAATATGAATTAAGAATTAAAAATTAAAAATTAAGAATTAAGAATTAAGAATTAAGAATGCCATCCGGTCTGTTTTTTAGACCACAGATTGGCACAGATTAACACAGATTATTTAATAATCAGAAAATAATCAGAGCCAAAGGCTCTTAATCTGTGATAATCTGTGAAATCTGTGGTCAACAAAAAAATACTGTGGTCAACAAGAAAAACATCTGTGGTCAACAAAGTAAGTATATAATAATTAATAAACAAAAAAATAAGAAAGGGTAAAAAGATGAAAAAGTTTGTGTTTTTGATTATGCTGTTAGTAGCAAGCATCAGTTCAGCCAGCGCACAGGCAGAAATCAAATTTGACAAGTTGGTTCACGACTTTGGAAAATTCCCGGAGTCATCACCAAAGGTTACCTGCGTGTTCAGCTTCACCAATGTCGGCGACCAACCACTTGTCATCAATCAGGCCGTAGCCAGTTGTGGCTGCACCGTTCCACAGTACACCAAGGCTCCCATCAAGCCAGGGGAAAAAGGTGAAATCAAAGTGACCTACAACGGCGCTGGAAAGTTTCCCGGACACTTCAAGAAGTCGATTACAGTGCGCACCAACGGGAAGGTGGAAATGACCCGTCTTTATGTAGAAGGAGACATGGAGGAGAGTAAGTAATTCGTTTTGAATTAAGAATTAGAAATTAAGAATTAAGACTGACTGCGCTAACCGAATGCAGAGCCGAGCTTGCTCAATATATGCAGAGGTGAAGCCCGCCATTCTTAATTCTTAATTTTTAATTTTTAATTCTTAATTCCTAAAACGCATACGTCACTCCAAGCGAGCAGTATTCCTTGAATTGCCAATAGCCTAAATCAGAATCCCTGCTCACGGAGTCGTCGAATCTTGGATAGATAAAGATATTAGTACTGATATACTTGCTGATACTCAGATTAATGGTGTTCTCCCACTCCATTTCAGTTCTCTTGTAAGTGGTGTAATAATAAAATCTTGTCTTCCACTTCACCTGATTGGAGAACACCCACTGCAACTCGCTCGTAATCTGTGAACCATAGTCATCCATTGAATGATGGTCGCCAGGGATGCCGTAGTGTCCGGTAAGGTTCTTGCGGTCAACATATTTCCAGTTATATGAGAATGGCGATATGTTCACCTTTCCCGTCAGTTTTCCCTTTAACGCCTTCACGTTGTAAGTCATACCAAGACCAAGGTTGAGATTAAATGGCGACATGAAATCGCTATACACCTTGGTGTCGTTGCTCTTGTAGCCACGCGTGAACTGCGTATAAGCCAACACCTGTAGGGTATAGTTCCAATTCTTAATTGCCTGCAATCCAAATCGTCCCGTATAACGAATCATGTCGTTGTTTGTCTTGAACTTATGTATAGTGTCGCTCGGCGAGGTCTGGAATCCGAGTTTCAGTTCGAGAATATTGTCTATCTGTACTCCCTCCTTGTTATTATAATTGGCAGAGAGTGTCACCTGCCCCAACATTGAGTAGTTGCTCTCGCCACCCTTGTACCAGTTGTCCGACACGAAATTCTGCATCAGCTGCAGGTAGCTGTCTCCCTTGAACGTCCAGAAGTTAGGTTTCTGAATTACAAGACCTTGAGGCACATATACAGGAGCCTGGGGCAAAGGCTCCACAGCCTTAGTCATATCCACCTCGTTCTTCACGGGTTTTTCAAAGTCATCCCTTACCGACCCTGTTTTGTCGAGCTTTGTCTCAGTAGATTTCACCAAGTCAGGACGACGCAAATACAATGACATAAGCACTGCATCCACCTCGATAGTGACATCATCCCCCCCTAAGCTGTCCTCTGAAAAAGCCAATGCCCTACCTGCAGGGGAATGATAGAACGTCAGCGGTGCGAACAGTCTGAAATACCGTCCGTCCAGTTCCTTTACTTCCGCATCCTTAGCCATCTGTTTCTGTCTGTACGACAACAATGAGTCGAGATAAGAATTGACAGTAGCCATTGAGTCAACCGGGGCATCAGTAATCACCCTATGACGCCGAGCGGCTACTACGTTAATCAGCGTCATGGTGAAAGCCATCATCAAAAAGATTCTTTTCATCTGTAAAATTGCAATTTGCTGCAAAGGTATGACAAAATTCTCAAATAATGCCACTTTTTCACAAGATAAAATTAAAAATATATTAACCTAGGCTTTTTTAGTGATAAAAGTAGCATAAAACTTTCGTAAACGGATTTTTTTTTGTAACTTTGCCGCCTGAATAAAGATATTTACGAGAAAGTACAACAATTAAAATATTAACACAGTGACACAAACAAAGTACATTTTCGTCACAGGCGGTGTGGTATCATCGCTTGGCAAGGGAATCATTTCGTCGTCTATCGGCAAGTTGTTACAGGCAAGGGGATACAACATCACCATACAAAAGTTCGACCCCTACATCAACATCGACCCAGGCACGCTCAACCCATACGAGCACGGCGAATGTTACGTGACCGTGGATGGAATGGAGACTGACCTCGACCTCGGCCACTACGAGAGATTCACAGGTATTCAGACCACAAGGGCTAACTCGCTCACAACAGGACGCATATACAAAGCGGTGATTGACAAGGAGCGACGTGGTGACTATCTCGGCAAGACCATCCAGGTGGTGCCTCATATCACCAACGAAATAAAGCGCAACGTGAAATACCTTGGCGAAAAGAACCACTATGACTTCGTAATCACTGAGATAGGCGGCACCATAGGCGACATCGAGAGCGCACCGTTCTTAGAAGCAATAAGGCAGATGAAATGGGAAATGGGAAAGAATGCCGTGAGCATACACCTCACATATATCCCATACCTCAAGGCTGCGGGAGAGCTTAAGACCAAGCCCACACAGCACTCGGTGAAAGAACTGCAGAGCCAGGGAATACAGCCCGACATCCTTGTGCTACGCACTGAGAAACATCTCGACGACGGAATACTGCGCAAGGTGGCGTCGTTCTGTAACGTGGATATCGACTGCGTGGTGCAGAGCGAAGACCTGCCGTCAATATACGAAGTTCCTGTTAATATGCAGAAACAGGGACTCGACGCTGCAATACTCCGCAAACTGGACATGCCTGTGGGCGAAACTCCCACGCTCGGCCCATGGCGCAGCTTCCTGGAGCGCAGGAACAAAGCCACAAAAGAGGTGCACATCGGACTGGTGGGCAAGTACGACCTGCAGGATGCCTATAAGAGCATACGGGAAAGCCTCTACCAAGCAGGTACTTACAATGACCGCAAGACGGTATTGCACTTCGTCAATTCGGAGAATCTCACCGAAGCTGACGTGGCGGAGAAACTGAAAGGACTCGACGGTGTGGTAATATGTCCGGGATTCGGACAAAGAGGTATCGAGGGCAAGATAACAGCCATCAAATACACCCGCCTGAACGACATACCCACATTCGGTATATGTCTTGGCATGCAGATGATGGTAATCGAGTTTGCCCGAAACGTCCTTGGATATGCAGACGCCAACAGCCGAGAAATGGACGAAAAGACTCCCCACAACGTCATCGACATCATGGAGGAGCAGAAGGACATAACAAACATGGGCGGAACAATGCGACTGGGAGCTTACGAATGCGTGCTGAGACAAGGATCGAGAGTGCTCGACATATATAAGCAGGAGCACATACAGGAGCGACACCGCCACAGATATGAGTTTAACAACTCATTCATAACAGAATACGAACGCCACGGAATGCAGTGCGTGGGACGAAACCCGGAAAGCGACCTCGTGGAGATTGTAGAAATCCCCGGCATGAAGTGGTTCATAGGAACACAGTTCCATCCCGAATACCAAAGCACGGTGCTTCATCCGCACCCGTTGTTCCTGGATTTCGTGAAGACTGCATCCAAGTGTTCTGTCAAAAACGAAAAACAGTAACTTAAAAAGAAATAGAAAAAAGAGAAATGAACAAGAACACCATCACCGGTTTCATCCTCATGGCAGCCGTACTATTCGGCTATTCGTGGTATGTGCAACCATCCGAGGAGGAAATCGCTGCACAGCGCAAGCAGGACTCTATCGAGAACGCATTGCGCGAAAAGGCTGAAATCGCACAAAAGAACGAGCTTAAAGCCAAGAAGCAACAGGCTGTCGCCGCTGCACAGGGTGACACCACTGCACTTTTCTACAAAGCTCTGAACGGCAAAAACGAGCAACTCACACTGAAAAACAGTAAGTTGCAGCTTACGGTCAACACCCACGGAGGTTATGTCTCCGGTGCTAAAGTTATGGGTTTCAAAGACATCAAGGGTGACAACAACATCACCCTCTTCGCAGGCAATGAGCAAAAGCTCAACTTCATGCTTGCGGGAAAACAAACCAATATCGTTACTGCCGACCTCTTCTTCACACCGTCAAACCACACCGACTCCACTCTCACCCTCACGGCTGAGGCTGCCAACGGCGGGCAACTCGTCATCAACTATCACCTTGGCGAGAACTACCTGGTGAACATGCAGATGCAGACCAAAGGGCTCGACGGCATATTCGCCCCAAACTACCGACAAGTAGATATTGAATGGGAAGGCTTGTGCCGCCAGCAGGAGAAGGGATTCACATTTGAAAACCGTTATGCCACTTTGACATACAAGGAGAAGAATGATGACTCTGACTATCTCAGCGAAACGGAAAAGGTAATTGACGAGCCTATGGAGAATGCTATCGACTGGCTCGCCTTCAAAGACCAGTTCTTTAGTTCTGTTCTCATACCCAAGGGTGACATAGCACCCAACGCATTGCTCTCGAGCATACCTCAGGAGAAAGGCTCAGGCTATCTAAAACAGTATCTTGCCAAGTTCAAGACCGACTTCGACCCAACGGGCGCAGTGCCCACGGAGATGGAAATGTATTTCGGTCCTAACGACTTCCAGGTGCTGAAGGCTGTTGACGACGAATGCTCGTTTGACAAGGACCTCGACATGCAACAACTCGTTTATCTCGGATGGCCTATCGTGAGACTTATCAACCGATGGTTCACCATATACGTCTTCGACTGGCTCACCCAATGGGGCTTCAACATGGGTATAGTACTGATTCTAATAACTATGCTCCTGAAAGCCATAACCTATCCTTTGGTCAAGAAGAGCTATATGAGCTCAGCAAAGATGCGTGTACTCAAACCGAAACTCGACGAGGCCACAAAGCAGTACAACAAGCCTGAGGATGCCATGATGAAGCAGCAGGCGATGATGCAGCTCTACTCTCAGTATGGAGTGAGTCCACTCGGTGGTTGTCTGCCAATGCTTATACAGATGCCTATCTGGATTGCGATGTTCAACTTTGTGCCTAATGCCATCCAGCTTCGAGGCCAAAGTTTCCTGTGGATTGGCGACCTCTCGACATACGACCCCATCATCGAATGGGGCACTAATATATGGCTCATCGGCGACCACCTCAGCCTTACCTGCATATTGTTCTGCGTTGCTAATATACTCTACTCTATTATGAGCATGCGCCAGCAGAAAGACCAGATGGTGGGACAGCAGGCTGAACAGATGAAGATGATGCAGTGGATGATGTATCTCATGCCCGTAATGTTCTTCTTCATGTTCAACGACTACGCCGCAGGCCTTAACTTCTACTACTTCATCTCGCTCTTCTTCAGCGCTGCCATCATGTGGGTACTGCGCAAGACTACCGACGATGCCAAACTGCTTGCCATACTTGAGGCAAAATACAAGGAAAACAAGAACAACCCCAAGAAGCAGCAGAGCGGTATGGCTGCCCGCCTTGCAGCAATGCAGAAGCAGGCCGAGGAGATGAGAAAGATGCGCGAGCAGCAGATGAGAAAATAATTGAATATTATGAAGAATATAATGTTAAACATTGCCGTGGCGGTGACTATGTTCTCCGCCACTGGCATCGTCAAAGCACAAGACGACGTGAACATAGGTAAAAGCAATATCAAGCTCCAGAGCGACCTTATGACTCCCGAGGCTCTATGGGCTATGGGACGCATCGGTGCGTTTGAAGCTGCTCCCGACGGAAAACAGGTGGTATTCCAAGTTGGCTATTACAGCGTGAAAGCCAATAAGGGACATCAGGTTATATGCATTATGGATGCCAACGGATCCAACCGCCGACAGCTGACTACCTCATCGAAAAACGAAACCGACCCTACATGGATTGAGGGAGGCAAGCGTATCGCATTCCTCACAGGAGGACAGATTTGGACTATGAACCCAGACGGAAGCGACAGGAAACAGCTCACTAACGACAAGGCGGGCATCGAGGGCTTCAAGTTCTCGCCCGACGGCACGAAAGTCATCCTTATCAAGTCGCAGGCTTTCAATGAGGTCATCAAGAAGAATCCCGATGACCTGCCTAAGGCTACCGGCCGTGTAGTAACCGACCTTATGTATCGCCACTGGGACCATTACGTGGAATCAATACAGCATCCTTGGCTTGCCGATGTCACTGCCAATGGAATCACCGAAGGATATGACATAATGAAGGGCGAGCCCTTCGAATGTCCTATGGAACCATTCGGTGGCATTGAGCAGCTTGCATGGAGCATTGACTCCAAGAGCATTGCATATACTTGCCGCAAAAAGACCGGACTTGCTTATGCCATATCTACGGATTCGGATATATATTTATATAATATAGGTACGCGCGAGACTCGCAACCTTTGCAAACCTGCTGACTATAAGGCACCGGAGGTAGATCCCACACATACAATGAAGGACCAGGCGGTTAACTCTGAGGATAATCTCAAGAATAATCCCGGTTACGACCAGAACCCTCAGTTCTCACCCGACGGCCGTTATGTGGCTTGGCAAAGCATGGCCCGCGACGGATATGAGGCCGACCTCAACCGTCTCTGCATATATAACCTCGCCTCAGGAGAGAAGAGCTACATCAGCACTTCCTTTGACTCTAACGTAGATGCCTTCTGTTGGAATCCCGACTCCAAGAGCCTTTCGTTCATCGGAGTATGGCATGGATGTGTCAATCTCTACAACGTCAACCTAAAAGGCGAGCTTCGCCAGCTCACAGATGACCAGTCAGACCTTGTAAGCATACAGCTTGCAAACAACGGCAACCGTCTGCTTGCCACCCGTCAGAGTCTTTCCGCACCAAGCGACATCTATATGATTACCCCAGGAAAGGACATCAAGAAGACCAAGGTTGAGCAGATTACCCGCGAGAACGAGCACATCCTCTCGCAGCTCTCTCTTGGAAAAGTGGAGAAACGATGGGTGAAGACCACCGACGGCAAGGATATGCTCACTTGGGTTATCCTACCATCCAACTTCGACCCCAACAAGAAATACCCCACCCTGCTCTTCTGCGAGGGCGGACCACAGAGTCCTGTCAGCCAGTTCTGGAGCTACCGATGGAATTTCCAGATTATGGCAGCCCACGGCTATGTCATCATAGCCCCCAACCGCCGCGGCCTTCCTGGATTCGGTCATGAGTGGAACGAGGCAGTAAGCAGCGACTGGACTGGACAGTGTATGCGCGACTATCTCTCTGCCATCGACGATGCCGCCCAAAATCTTCCCTATGTGGATAAAGATCGCATGGGTGCCGTGGGTGCCAGCTTTGGCGGATTCAGCGTATATTGGCTTGCGGGCAACCACGACAAGCGATTCAAGTGTTTTATCTCACACGACGGTGCATTTAATCTCGAGTCGATGTACACCGACACCGAGGAGGCATGGTTCAGCAACTGGGAATACGACGATGCCTTCTGGAACAAGAACCAGACTGCCGACGCTCGTAAGACCTACGCCCAGTCACCTCATCGCTTTGTGGATAAATGGGACACTCCCATCCTCTGCATTCATGGCGAAATGGACTACCGCATCAACTACAACCAGGGTATGGGTGCATTCAATGCCGCCCGCATGAAGGGCATCCCCGCCGAACTCCTCATCTACCCCGACGAGAACCACTGGGTGCTCAAACCCCAGAACGGCATCCTCTGGCAACGCACCTTCTTCAGTTGGCTCGACAGATGGCTTAAGAAGGATTAAAAATTAAGAGTTAAGAATTAAGAATTAAAAAACACAGAAACACAGAGTTTATATATTGTATCTGTATTTTCAGATAACTTTATATACATAACAGTGCCTCCGTGTTTATGTGTTAAATATCAGAAAAGACAATTAAAATGGAAACAACAAAAACCCTACGCGACTCCGCTGCACTTCGTTGGACAGCCTTGTTGCTCCTGGCATTAGCCATGTTCTGTTCATACATTTTTATGGACATACTCTCCCCTATAAAGGACCTCATGCAATCCACACGAGGTTGGGACTCCGATGCATTCGGTACGATGCAAGGCTCTGAGACATTCCTCAATGTCTTCGTCTTCTTTCTCATCTTTGCAGGAATCATTCTTGACAAGATGGGCGTACGATTCACGGCACTACTCTCGGGTGGAGTGATGTTAGCCGGAGCTTTAGTCAAATGGTATGCTGTAAGCGAATCATTTATTGGTTCAGGACTCGAGACTTGGTTCAATAACAACCTCAACCACATCCCCGTCTTCGAACAATTGGGCGTATCACCATTCTATGAGGGTATGCCAGCCTCTGCTAAGTTGGCTGCCGTAGGCTTTATGATTTTCGGTTGTGGTGTCGAGATGTGCGGAATCACCGTAAGCCGTGGTATCGTCAAATGGTTCAAGGGAAGGGAAATGGCGCTCGCCATGGGTTCTGAGATGGCACTCGCACGTCTTGGTGTCGCCACATGTATGATATTCTCTCCTTTTTTCGCAAAATTGGGAGGAGAGGTAAGCGTATCAAGAGCAGTGGCCTTTGGTGTTGTATTGCTCTGCATTGCCCTTATGATGTTAGTCGTCTATTTCTTCATGGATAAGAAACTTGACTCACAGACTGGCGAAGCTGAAGAGAAGGACGACCCATTCAAGATTTCGGACCTCAAACAAATACTCAGTTCCATGGGCTTTTGGCTCGTGTCGTTGCTATGCGTATTGTATTACTCAGCTATCTTCCCCTTCCAGAAGTATGCAGTAAATATGCTCCAGTGCAACCTAACCTTCACTGACGTTGCTCCCGACTCATTCTGGGCGTCATCATATATCACTATCATCCAATATGGCATTATGCTTGTTGTAGCTGCTACGGCTTTCATGTTCAACTTTATGAAGGACAAAACAGCCAAGTATTCATTGCTAACTGTATCTATCATCGCCCTCATTACCTATTGCTATATGGGATATATGCGTCAGTCAGCAGAGTCTATCTTCGCCGTTTTCCCACTCCTCGCTGTAGGTATAACTCCAGTCCTTGGTAATTACGTCGATCATAAGGGCAAGGCTGCCAGCATGCTCGTTCTCGGTTCGCTCTTACTTATAGCCTGTCATCTAACGTTTGCCTTTATCCTTCCTGAGTTTAAGGGCAATCAAGCTGGCGGAGTTGTAGTGGCATATCTCACTATCCTCGTTTTGGGAGCTTCATTCTCACTTGTCCCGGCATCCCTTTGGCCCAGCGTGCCCAAGCTTGTTGATGCCAAGGTTATAGGCTCTGCCTATGCCCTCATCTTCTGGATACAGAACATCGGTCTATGGCTCTTCCCCCTTCTCATCGGCAAGATTCTCAACGCCACCAATGAGGGTATTACCGACCCCACCCAACTTAACTACACCGCTCCTCTGGTGATGTTAGCATGTCTTGGTGTTGCTGCACTTGTCATTGGTATCTTCCTCAAAGTGGTTGACAAGAAGAAGCACCTCGGACTTGAGGAGGCGAACATAAAAAATTAAGAATTAAAAATTAAGAAACAACGTTCGACGAAGTCAATTAAGAAACAACGTTCGACGAAGTCAAATAAGAAACACAGAGTTACAGAGGCACAGAGTTATATATTTCGTCTCTGTATCTTTAGATAACTTATATAAAAAAAGAGTATTATGAAGAAATTTATGTTATCAATGGCTGTGATGATGGCGATGGCCATCTCTGCCAATGCACAGAGCGATGTCAAGAAGGACAGCGAGAAGAAGTGCGAGAAGAAAGAGTGCTGCCAAAAAAAGGCAGCAGAGTGCAAGAAGGCATGCGAGAAGAGAACAGCTGAATGCAAGAAGGCATTCGATAAGAGAACAGCTGAATGCAAGAAGGCTTGCGATAAGAAAGATGCCGAGTGCTGCAAAAAGGCTGAGAAATGCAAGAAAGCCCAGAAGTCTTGCTGCAAGAAGAAGTAATCAAATAATTATTGATTGCACCTAAACTTAAATCCCCGCAAAACCGTATGTTTTGCGGGGATTATTATTATCAATGCACTGAAGCATACCACTCGGCAAATCGCCTCAATCCAGTTCTCAGGGATGTTGACGGCTTGAACCCGAAGTCCTCTTCAAGCGGTGTGGTGTCGGCGTATGTCACAGGCACATCACCAGGCTGCATTGCCACCAATTCCTTGTGAGCCTCGAAGTCATAGTCTTCAGGCAAGACTCCAGCCCTGACGAGTTCCTCCTGAAGGATAGTGACGAAATCAAGAAGGTTCTCAGGACTGTTATTACCTATGTTATATACTTTATATGGCGGTATAGGAAGTCCATCCTCACCGTTCTTACGCTCAGGTGCATGCCTCATCACTCTCACTACACCTTCCACAATGTCATCCACGTATGTGAAGTCGCGTTTACAGTTTCCGTAGTTAAAGATCTTGATGGTCTCACCTTTTACCAACTTGTCGGTAAATCCAAAGTATGCCATATCAGGACGTCCGGCAGGACCATATACAGTAAAGAACCTCAAACCAGTACTTGGTATATTATACAATTTACTGTAGGCATGAGCCAACAATTCATTGCTCTTCTTCGTTGCAGCATACAAGGACACAGGATTATCCACCTTGTCTTCAGTTGAATACGGCACCTTCTTATTACTTCCATATACAGACGATGAAGAAGCATAAACAAGATGTTCCACCTCATGATGACGGCAAGCCTCAAGGATATTATAGAAACCTATCAGGTTGCTTTCGATATAAGCATCCGGATTGGTAATGCTGTATCTCACTCCAGCCTGTGCGGCAAGGTTAACCACAACATTGGGCTTATATTCTGTAAACACGCTTTCAATGATATCCTTGTCAGCGATATTACCCTTAATAAACACGAAAGCATCCTTATTGCCTATTTCATCGCATTTGGTAGTCAACTGGTCAATCCGGGCATACTTCAACTTCACATCATAATAGTCGGTGATGGAGTCAATTCCCACAATCCTGCTTTCAGGATAGTCGGTCAACAGACGTTTAACCAAGTTGCAGCCAATAAATCCGGCAGCTCCCGTCACAAGTATTGACTTGCGATTCAAATCAACATTATATTCTAACATCTAACTCTTAACTCTTAATTCTTAATTCTTAACTCTTAATTCCTAAACAAACCTCGCCCCGTCATCAGGCTTCACCCAGAACACTTTAAACGTATTCGAGTATTCGGGATATTCCTTCAGATACTGCTCAGTAAGTTCTTTTTCTATTGTTTCCTTATACTTGGGGTCAACCAATGCAATGACAGCACCCTTGAATCCTGCGCCTGAGAATCTTCCTCCATATACCCCAGCCATCGGTCGCATGATATTATAAATGGAAATAAGCTCTGGCGAACCACATTCATAATTGTGGATACTACTCTCGCAAGAGTCAAAGCTCAGTTTGCCAAAAAGCTGCAGGTTACCAGTCTCCCAGGCAGTGACCCCTTGTCTCACGCGCCTGTACTCGCTATAAAAATGCGCAGCACGTCTTGCAAAGCGTGTTGGCATCATGTCACGTGTCTTGTCGAATGTCTCCTTGGGAATATCCCTCAGGAACGTCTTGTCGAAAGTCTTAAGCGGTTGGTTGTGGTATGCAAGCATATTCCACGCTGCCGTCTTGCATTCATATACACGCAAGTTATAGTCGCTGTTCACAAGACTACGGGTAAGTCCGCTAAAGAAGATTCCGATCTCAAACGGCGGCATATCCGGATTACGTTTGATTACGCGGTATTCATTGCTGTCGCAATCCAGGAATAACAGCCCGTCCTTCTTTCCGAGTGCTATACAAGACTGGTCGAGGATACCGTTGTTCAAACCTATGTATTCCCTTTCCGCTTCCGATGCAATCTGCACCACCTCAAACGGCTGAAGAGTGATACCATTTGCCTTGGCAAAAGCCATCACATAGGCAATAAGCACAGCTGCCGAAGAACTCAATCCGCCCACTGGCAGTGAACCTTTTATAACACCATCAATACCTCGGCTCAGGGCAAACCTCTTCTTTAGCGCATACTTTGCACCACGGGCATAGTCACCCCAGTGTTTCTCCCTTACCTCAGTACGCTTGGCCAGGTCAAATTCCACTTCACCCTCAAAGGTCATCGAACTCAACCTTACCTTCGAGTCCTCCCTGACGTTAAACCACAAATCCACTCCCTTGTCGATGGCAAATCCGGTCACCAATCCGTGCTGATGATCCACATGCGCACCTAAGGGACAGACTCGGTAGGGCGAAAAGATATGATAATCAAAATGTTCCATCATTTGGTGCGTTTACTCACTTGTATAGTATGATTTCGAGCCATAGCCATACTTGTAGCCGTACTTGTAACCATAACGATAGCCATAGCGATAACTATAACGTCCGCCAGAAGACTCTGTACCATTGAGTATAAGCGTAAGATTCTTGAATCGCTTTGTTGTATAGATTTCCTCAAGGTCCTTAAGCATGGCGCGTTCGAGCAAGCCTGCACGTATAATAAAGACAGTACGGTCGGCGTATTTCTCAATAATCTGAGTGTCGGCAACGATGTCAATAGGAGGACAGTCAAGCACAATCAAGTCATACTTGCTGCGCATAGCCTCAATAACTTCACCAAGCCTTCCATTCTCAAGCAACTCCGTAGGATTTGGAGGCACCTTACCTATTGGCAGAACGTTAAGACTGGGATACTCTTTAAGCGGTAAGATAAGTCCATCCACATCCTTTACCTTTCCACTGAGATAGTCGATGAGACCTGTCTTGGGAGAGCCTACATAAGCTGAGGCAGAACCATGGCGCAAGTCACCGTCGATAACCAACACTTTCTTTCCCTTTATTGCAAAACTGCAAGCAAGGTTGATGGAGATGAACGACTTTCCTGAGCCCGGATTGAACGATGTCATGAGGATTACCTTGCGGTTTTCATCCGAATTTGACATAAAGTCAATATTAGAACGTAGCACGCGGAATGCCTCGTTAAGCATGTCGCGCTTACCCTCAGCGATGACCAAGTCAGTTTTTCTATCTTTGGTAGTCTTCTTTTTCTTAGCGAAAACTTCTGATGCTTTTTCAAGCACGGTTTTGGGCTTGATATACAAAGGTATCTCACCAACAAGAGGAACAGAAATACTCTCGAGGTCTTTCTTGCCACGCACCTTGGTGTTCATGTTTTCCCCAACAATGATGATACCAGCCGGAATTGCAAGACCGAGGGCAAATGCAATAAGCATGATATTAGCCTTTTGCGGGGATGTAGGATTAGCGCTGCCTCGTGGAGCAGTAATGACGCGGGTATTATATGCCGTGAATGCCTGCGAAAGCTCATTCTCCTCACGTTTCTGCAGTAGGAAAAGATACAGGGCTTCCTTCACCTTCTGCTGACGCTCAACAGAAAGCAGGTATTTTGCCTGGTTTGGATTGCTTGCCAGTTTGCCTGTCGCCACGGCGTCGATGCGCTGTGCGCCACCCATCTGCTGGCGCAGCGAGGCGATGTAGTTGTCAACCGACTGCAGGATGGTCTGCTTGAGCGAGTGCAGCTTATTGGCAAGGTCCTGCACAAGCGGGTTGCTCTCACTACTGCTGGCCAAAAGGCGGTTACGGTCAAGAACGGCAGCATTATATTCACCAACTCCCGATGTTATGCTTGTATTGTCAATGCCGGAGTTGGTTGGCAATGCCTGTGTGATATCCTTCTTTGCAAGTTCACGGCGCATAAACTCTGCTGTGGCAAGCTGTGTGGAAATGCCCATCATTTCCTTCTTGCTTTCAGCAGACTGCTGCATATACATTTGCGATGCAGCCGCAAGGTCGGGAACAAGGTTTTCACTCTTGAAAGAAGAAATGTTTGCATCCACGCTTCCCAGTTCACCCTCGATGACGCGGAGACGCTCACCGATGAACTTCGACGTACTTACCGAAATACGGTTCTTGTCCATCACCCAGTTCTCGTTATACACGTTAATGAGTGTGTTTATGACATCTTCTGCTCGCTGTGCCGACTCGTCGCTGATTGTCAGCTTCACGATGGTACCGTTCTTGTCGCTCAACTCAGCGCTTAGTCTTGTTGCATAAGCATCTGCGGTAAAGGAGACAATGCCATGGCTATAGTTGAACTGCACGCCTATCATGTCCTTGCTGAAATATTTTGAACGTGAGAGTGCTATGATACCATCGGGAGTCTTAACCCCGTTTCCTATCTTCCCTGTGAAAGACAACCCTTCCACACCCTTCGTGGTATAATCTGTGATACGGAAGTTATTCTCATCGGTCAACTCAATCTTCATAGAGAAGGCGGAATTGGGATTACCCTTGAAATACACATCCACAGGCTGCTTCTTATACAAGGTTACAGTTTTCAGTCCTTGCTTAATGCTGTAGTTTTCATTGAGTCTTAGTCGTTTCACCACCTCGGTCATAATCTCTGGCGACTTGAGGGTGGTTATCTCATTGGTGATATTGGTATTTGACGCAAAAAGCCCCATATTCGCAAACTCGTCCGAAGCCATTTGTATTGCCGAACGACCTTTCTTATCGTCCTTCACCAACAGTTCAGCCGTACGTGTATATACATTAGGAGTCATTGCAAGATACAGGATAGCCATAGCCATAGTGACAACTACGGAAATGACAAACCAATACCATCTTGGAAGAAACAAGCCAATATAGTCTGACAACTTCATAGCATCTTCTGATGCCTTGGCTACATTCTGTTTTGAATTATCTGCCATAAAAATAAAGAAAATAAATTGATTACGTTTTATGTGAAGTTATTATTTGTTATTTGAATATCAGCACACCCATAGACATGAGGAACGAGCCTACAGACATCCAGAAACCTACACTGCTGAATGTATTCTCGTTAATCGTGGATTGTCCGGCGCGCATCTTGTTGGGACGCACGTAGATGACATCGTTCTGCTTAATGTAATAGACAGGCGACTTGAACAAGTCCTGGCTGCGGAGGTCAACAGGATAGGTAGTGCGCTTGCCTTTTTCCTCACGTATTACATAGACAGGACCGCGCAGACCAGTGATATTAAGATCGCCAGCCATACTTATCGCGTCAAGAATGGTGGTGCGGTTCTTGGTGATAGAATATTTGCCCGCACTTTTTATTTCGCCGAGAACTGAGAATGTCAGGTTGGCAAACTCAACGGTTACAACAGGATTTGACACCTGGCCCGATTTGTCAAGACGGTTCTTTATTTCCATTGCAACCTGCTGGCGCGACTTGCCAGCCACATGCACCTTGCCCAATACGGGGAAATCGATATATCCATCTTTGTCTATAGTGTAATATGAAAGATAGCTATTTCCTGAGTATGCGCTATTAGTGCCCACCCTGTTCTGCACCGTTACCAGGTTAAACAACATGGAAAGCTCAGGGTCTTTACATGAAACCACAATTGAGATTTGGTCATCTGGCTCCATCTTGATAACGCCGACAGAGTCTATATCCTGAGAAGAGTAAAAGGGTAAGTCCTGAAAATAGGTAACCTCCTGCAACGTGTTACCACACGAGCATAAACACAACAATGCTACAACATAAAATAACGTACGTTTCATAACTTATTTAAATAATTTAAAAATACCTATATTTAATTGGAATGATAAAGCCTCATTGCATAAGCCGCACATTCACAAAAATTGCTGCAAAGATAGCTATATTTTTTTAATACCAAGTGATTTATTCAAAAAAAAACGTTAATTCACGAATAAATTAACGTTTTCTTCACTTTTTGAGCCATAATCCGCTGTAACAATCAAATTTTCACCTTTTTCTTTGATGCCTTGCTCTCGTTATGTATGCGGTTGAGCGTAGTCACGACATAGGTGTATTTTGCATCCCCACCCATATAGGGCAGTTTATAGTATGTATTGCTTGTTACATCCACAATATGTGACGGATCGTCTATGTTCACCTTCTCACCCTTTGCAAACCTGTACACCACATACTGATGTGCCGCAGTGCGCCAGTCATTGCCCTTGGGTGCTGTCCAGAACAACACCGGTCCGTCGGCAGTCCACACCTGCTTCACCTTGCGTGGCTTTCCCGGTGTCTTGGTTGTCAGGAATGGCATCGAAGGCTGCAAGGCAGGATAACGCCAATACACCTTGCGGAGCATCGAACCGTAGTTGCCTATATTATCTACTGCAGCCTTGGCATACCACAGCACCGTACCCTGGATATTATGCGCCAAGTCATGCAGTTTGTATTTGGCGGGCATCTGATGTTGCTTGGGGTTATTCTCGTCCCTGTGCTTTACGGTGCGCTCCACATCCTCACCTATATATAATGGCCGGGCAGACGCATTGCGGTCCCACCACTGTATGAGAGTCTTATAGTCGGCCGTAGGATGTCCTATCTGCCAATACAGCTGTGGGACACAATAATCTATCAATCCGTTGTTAACCCACAGCAGCACATCAGCATACAGGTCGTCATAGTTCTGAAGTCCGCGTGTCTCACTTCCGTTGGGGTGGTTCGCGCGGTTGCGGTATATGCCAAACGGCGACACGCCGAATTTCACCCATGGCTTAACCGCATGGATAGTGTCATGCAGTTCTTGGATAAAATTATTCACATTATACCTGCGCCAGTCTCCGATGTTGTCATGTCCGCAAGGATTCTCACGGAAATTCTTGTTGTCGGGAATGGGAACCCCAGCCACTGGATATGGATAAAAATAATCATCAATATGCAGTCCGTCAACGTCATAGCGGCGCAGGATGTCTCCTACGACATTACATATATACCTGCGGTTTTCATCGTATGCCGGATTAAGTATATACTGTCCGTCATATTCAAATACCATGTCAGGCCGCTTGCGTGCTATATGGTTGGGGGCAAGGGCATTGGTGTTTTTCGTCTTCGCACGGTAAGGGTTTATCCAGGCATGAAGTTCCATGCCTCTCTTATGGCATTGGTCAATCATCCATTGCAGCGGGTCCCAATACGGCGAAGGGGCCTTGCCCTGCTGTCCGGTCAGGAATCTGCTCCAAGGCTCAATATTGCTTTTATATAGTGCGTCACACTCCGGGCGCACCTGGAATATGATTGCGTTTGCTCCGTCCTTCTGCAGTTCGTCAAGCTGGTACGCCAGTGTTTTCTGCATATCAGCGGTTGACATTCCCATAAACTGTCCGTTTACGCATTGTATCCAGGCGCCGCGGAACTCTCTCTTGTTCTGGGAGAAAGCGGTGAAAGCCACTTCTATCAATAAGAAGAGCATAAGAAGGGTCTTAATTTTCATCGTTTATCTTTATCGTTCTTAAATTTTAATTCTTAATTTTTAATTCTTAATTTTTAATTCTTAATTCTTAATTTTTAATTCTTAATTCTTTCCTCAATCTTCCCCGTCCAGTCCTCGCCATTTTTTACGAGTAGTGTATTAATGCCGAGGGCTTCTGCAGCCTCGATGTTTCTTGGACCGTCGTCGAGGAAGAGCGTTTCCTCCGGCACAAGTTTTTCACCCTCTATCACGGCATTGAAGAACTTTGCGTCTGGCTTCATCGCCCCGCATTTGTAACTCTCGTAAGCAGCGTCAAGGTAATATGCAAGCGAATGTCCCTCACCGTCGAAGTCATCGCTCATCACCCACGACATCATATACGGATTGGTGTTAGACAGAAGCACCACTCTGTATCCTCTTTGGCGCAGTTCCTGCATTTTCAGCAGGTTACGGCGTGGCACGTCAGAGCAATAGCCTTTCCAGGCATGACAACATTCCTGCCATGTCAGCTCACGCCCGACGAGCTTGCTCAGTTCGCGGCGGAAGTCCTCGTCTGTGATGCGCCCCGCCTCCAGGTCGCCGAATATTCCCTGCTGGGTATATGCATCGAGACGCTCCTCGGCATCCTTAAGGCCAAGAGCCTTGAAACGCTCAATGGCTTGTGGCTGGGCGAGTGTTATCACCACCCCTCCCATATCAAACAGTATAGTCTTTATCATCGTTTAAAAAAGGTTTAGCTTGTTTTTTCGTGCTTCATCTAAAGAGGATAGTTCCTGCTGGTGTGCCTCGTATTCATTGCGCATGACAGAATATTTCTCGTCGAGGTTACGCTGGATTTCCGAATGTCCCTTGTCGCTGAGCAGACGCGATGCCATCAGAGGATTCTGCGAGGCATCCTTCATCCACACCACAGGTCCGCTATATACGGGTGCGATTTTCAATGCCACATGCAGTTCGCTCGTCGTGGCCCCACCTATCATGACGGGTATGTCAAGACCGGCTTTCTCCATCTCTTTCACCACGTTCACCATCTCCTCCAAACTCGGTGTGATGAGTCCGCTGAGACCTATGATATCCACTTTTTCCTCAATGGCCTTGCGCACTATCTGCTCTGGCGGCACCATCACTCCCATGTCAATCACCTCATAGTTGTTGCATGCCATAACCACGCCCACGATGTTCTTGCCGATGTCATGCACGTCACCCTTCACCGTGGCGATGAGCACCTTGCCGGCCTTTTCGTAATTATCGGTGCTGCCTGCCTCAATATGAGGCTGCAGGATGGCCACGGCCTGCTTCATCGTGCGCGCCGTCTTCACCACCTGCGGCAGGAACATCTTGCCGCTACCGAAGAGCTTGCCCACGGTGTTCATTCCGTCCATCAGCGGTCCCTCTATGATATTCACTGGCTTGGGATATACGGTGAGAGCCTCGGCAAGGTCTTCTTCCAAATGGTCTCCTATTCCCTTCACGAGGGCATACTGCAGGCGTTCGTCAAGCGGTTTCAGCCTCCACTCCTCCTGCTCGCGCGAAGCCACATTCACATCCGCGGCAGCATCCTGACTTGCCTTTATCTCCTCGGCAAGGGCTATTAGCCGCTCCGATGCCCCGCGACGCCTGTTGAGCACCACGTCTTCGATAATCTCAAGCCTGTCGGCAGGTATGTCGCTGTACAGCACCTTCGTCGCGGGATTAACAATGCCGAAGTCCATACCCTGTGATATGGCATGATAGAGGAATACGGCGTGCATAGCCTCACGTATCCAGTTGTTGCCGCGGAATGAGAACGACAGGTTGCTCACTCCTCCGCTGACGTGCGCCCCCGGCAGGTTCTTCCTTATCCATCCCGTTGCACGGATGAAGTCGGCAGCGTACGCGTCATGTTCCTCCATACCTGTGGCTATTGCGAGCACATTTGGGTCGAAGATGATGTCGAGGGGATTCATTCCCACCTTTTCGGTGAGTATGCGGTAAGCCCTTTGAGCTATCTCTATCCTACGCTCGTAAGTAGTGGCCTGTCCCTGCTCGTCAAAACACATCACCACCACGGCGGCACCGTAGCGCATCACGTCGCGTGCGTGGCTCACAAACGTCTCCTCGCCCTCCTTCAGTGATATGGAGTTGACAATACACTTGCCCTGCGCGCATTTGAGTCCTTCGGTGATTACATCCCACTTGGATGAGTCGATCATCACCGGCACCCTTGCCACGTCAGGCTCGCTTGCCACGAGGTTGAGGAAAGTGGTCATCTCCGTCTTGGCGTCAAGCAGTCCGTCGTCCATGTTAATGTCAATCACCTGTGCCCCGTCGGCCACCTGCTTTCGCGCGATGGCGAGAGCCTCGTCGTATTTCTTTTCCTTTATCAGACGCAGGAATTTGCGCGAACCAGCCACGTTGCATCTTTCGCCCACATTCACGAACCCCACCTCGGGGGTCACGTCAAGCAATTCAAGTCCGCTGAGCCACATCGTCCCTGGCAGTGGTTGCGGTTGTCTCGGTGTGCGTCCCTCCACCAATGGCACATACCTTTCGATAAACTCGTCAGTGGTGCCGCAGCATCCTCCTATGATATTCACGAGTCCCTCATCGATATATTCCGCTATCTGCGGGGCCATGGTGTCGGCCGTCTCGTCGTATAGTCCGAGCGAGTTGGGCAGTCCTGCATTTGGATGGCAGCTCACATAGCAGGGAGCCTTTCGGGCAAGATGAGCCAGGAACGGTTTCATCTGGCGCGCTCCGAACGAGCAGTTCAGTCCTACCGAGAATATGTCATAACAGCTCATGCTGGCAAGGAACGCGTCCAGCGTCTGTCCGCTGAGCGTACGTCCGGCAAGGTCGCTCACCGTCACCGACAGCATCACGGGCACATCCTTCCCCTTGCGCCTTATCACCGACGTGGCTGCATCCACAGCCGCCTTGGCGTTGAGCGTGTCGAATATTGTCTCTATCAGTATAAGGTCAACCCCACCATCCACCAATGCCTCCATCTGCTCGGCGTAGGCATCGTATAGCTGGTCGTAAGTCAGTTCGCGCAGCGTGGGGTCGCTTACGTCGGGGCTCATTGAGCAAGTCTTGTTGGTTGGTCCCACCGAGCCTGCCACAAACCTCGGCTTGTCCGGTGTCGAGAACTCGTCTGCAGCCTTGCGTGCCAGTCTTGCACCCTCGTATGCCATCTCGCGGCATACGTCCTCAAGACCGTAGTCAGCTTCCGATATACGTTGACTGCTGAAGGTGTTGGTAGAAATGATATCTGCACCGGCACGCAGGTATCGTCGGTGAATGTCGAGAATCACGTCAGGACGCGTGATGTTTAGCATGTCATTATTCCCCTTGAACTGTATGTCAGAATCAGAGAAACGTTGACCGCGGAAGTCATCCTCGGCCAATCCATAGCTCTGTATCATTGTGCCCATTGCCCCGTCGAGCACCAATATTCTATCCTTTATTATATCTCGTATATTCATTTATATCGCGCAGCTAACTTTAATTTCCAATTCTTAATTTTTAATTCTTAACTTTAATTCTTAATTCTTAATTTTTAATTCTTAATTCTTAATTTCAATCAATTTCTCAGAAGTGCTTTATAGCCCTGTCCATCTCGCGGCGATCCTCCTTTTCCTTTAGGGTCTGTCGCTTGTCAAACTCCTTCTTACCCTTGCACAGAGCGATGTCCATCTTTGCCCTTCCATTCTCGTCGATAAACACGAGCAGGGGCACTATGGTGTATCCCGTCTGTTTCGTTGCGCTCTGCAGTCGCTGTATTTCCTTTTTGTTCAACAGCAGTTTGCGGTCGCGCTTCATCTCGTGGTTATTGTACGAGCCGTAGAAGTATGGGCTTACACTCATTCCCTTCACCCATATCTCCCCGTTATTGATATAGCAGAAAGTATCGACAAGACTTGCCTTGCCGAGACGTATGGATTTTATCTCAGTGCCCGTAAGCACGATGCCCGCCGTATATTCCTCGATGAAGAAATACTCAAAGCTGGCTTTCTTGTTGCGTATGCTCACAGGACTTTTCTTTCGAATCTTTTCCTGTTCCTTGTTCATAAATCAAAATACCTTATTATATTATATGATAGTGGCGAACTTCGCAATGTTGTTGTCAATATATTCCGCCACCATTGCCGTGAATCTCTCCTCGTTCTCTACAAATTCATCGTCGAAGTCGTCAAATTCGGGATGTTTCTCAAACAACGCCATAAATTCCTCGTCGGTGCAGTCCTTCTCCAGTTCCTCGCGATGCTTCTTGAAGAGCGGATGCACCGAACGCAACATCTTGCACAGGTCTCTCAGCCCCCACTCCTTTATCGCCTTTGCAAAGGGGTTGAGGAATATAAACGGTCCGTATCCATTATGTATCAGCTGCACAAAACCGCCGTCCATCACCTCGTCGCGCAATATATGATAAGCCCAGAGCGTCAACTGGTCGGCATTCAGCTCCGCCATGGTCTCTGCCGTCAACTCGCCTCCCACGGCCTCACTGATTGCCGTGAAGAACACATCCACGAATTCATCCATACCCTCCCCCGCAGCCTTGCGCAGAGAAGAGTCATTAACAGTCACTTCTTTCATATTGACTGCAAAGGTACGCTTTTTTTGGCATTTAAGCGAAAAAAACAGAAAATAATTTGTTCAATTCAAAAAAAAGCCTTACCTTTGCACTGTTTTTTAATGAAAACTGTGTTTCTGCTCTTGAAACACATCATCACAGAACCCATTTATCATATTTTAAATATACTGATAAAAGTATGTACACAAAAGAAGAATTAGAGTCAATGGACATCACCAAACTGGTGACTATTGCAGACGGACTGGGAATCAAGGTTAATCCTGACGACCAGTTGGAAAACGTCGTGTATGCCATTTTGGACAAAGCCGCCGAGGATTCGGCTGCCAGTACCACGTCAAAAAGAAAAAGGACAAGAATAGTGAAAAAGGATACCGACAAGGTATATACCGTCAAAGGCTCTGACGGAGAAAATTTCGATGTCAACGGTACAAACGCCAAGAAATCAACCCCAAAAACCGCTGCCGCAGCTGACGCCACAACAGCAACTGACGCTCCCGCACCCGCACCCAAGAAACGAGGAAGGAAGTCGAAGGCTGAACTTGCAGCCATTGAGGCGGAAAAGGCAAGGCTCGCCGAGGAAGAGGCTAAACAACTGCAGGAACAGCAGGACAATCAGACGCTGCAGATGGAACTGCCTTTCACTGAGGAACAAGCGGATGAGGCATACGCTACTGAAAACGCTGCTGATATTGCTGCCGATAACGCTGCCGATAACGTTGCTGATAACACTGCCGATAACGCTCAGGAAGAATCTGTGCAAATTCAGGACACTGCCGAAAACAACCAGTTGGCTGACACAACGGATGAAGCTCCATCGCCCGAAATGGTGGAGATGCTTAAGGAAAAAATGGAGCAGCACAACCAGGATGCCAACACTGCGCCACAAACCGACGATAAAGGAAAGGGTGTTGACGCCGAAGGCAAATGGCTGGGCGATCCAAAGGACGGCACCGACTTCATCATTGTGAAGGATATTCCAATTGAAGACCAGGAAGCCATGCCAACACTCGACATCTTCGACCGCCCCACCGCCATCAGGAACAACGATATGCCGCAGCAGCCCATACAGGGCAACGAGGAGGACGAATATAACTTTGACGACATCATCGAGGGCAACGGCGTGTTGGAAATACTGTCCGACGGCTACGGATTCCTGCGCTCAAGCGACTACAACTACCTATCATCACCCGACGATATCTATATCTCACCACAACAAATAAAGAAATACGGACTCAAGACCGGAGACGTGATAGACTGCACTGTGAGACCACCACGCGAGAACGAAAAATATTTCGCCCTCAGCACTGTGAAATTCATCAACGGACGCAACCCGGCAGAGGTGAGAGACCGTATCTCTTTCGAACACCTCACACCCCTCTTCCCCGACGAGAAGTTCAATCTCTGCGGCGATCCCATGACCACTAATCCAAGCACACGCATCGTTGACCTGTTCTCGCCCATCGGCAAGGGACAGCGTGCCCTCATCGTGGCGCAGCCCAAGACGGGTAAGACCATTCTCATGAAGGACATCGCCAACGCCATTGCCGCCAACCATCCCGAGGCATACCTCATGATGCTGCTCATCGATGAGCGACCGGAGGAGGTGACCGACATGTCGCGCACCGTGGATGCAGAGGTAATCGCATCCACATTCGACGAACCTGCCGAGCGTCACGTCAAGATTGCCGGCATCGTACTGGAGAAGGCAAAGCGCATGGTGGAGTGCGGACACGACGTGGTAATCTTCCTCGACTCCATAACACGACTCGCACGCGCCTACAACACCGTAAGCCCTGCCAGCGGAAAGGTGCTCACCGGTGGTGTGGATGCCAACGCACTGCAAAAACCCAAGAGATTCTTCGGAGCGGCACGTAACATCGAGAACGGAGGCTCGCTCACCATCATAGCCACTGCCCTCATCGACACCGGCTCGAAGATGGACGAGGTGATTTTCGAGGAATTCAAGGGAACCGGCAACATGGAGCTGCAGCTCGACCGCATGCTCAGCAACAAGCGAATATTCCCGTCAGTCAACCTCGTGCAGTCGAGCACCCGACGCGACGACCTGCTGCAGGACCAGACGACACTCAACCGCATGTGGATCATACGCAAGTTCATCAGCGAGATGAACCCCATCGAGGCTATGACCACCGTCAGGGACCGACTGGTGCAGACAAGAAACAACGAGGAATTCCTGTTGTCAATGAACGGATAAAAGTCGCCAATGAAAGGCTATGTATATATAAAGATTTCAACGCTGAGGAAACTATCCTTGGCGTTGTTGTCATTATTGGCAATTGTGGCGGTGGCGTTTTTTGCCCTGGAATACAGGCGCCAATGCCAACTGCCTTACCTCGAAACCAAGGCATACAATGAACTGAGGGCTGACGGAAAAACCGTGATGTACTTCCGCCACATCGCCAACGACACCACGATGAGGGGAATGGCACTTACACCCGTCAACGCTGGACTCACAAGGAGCATAAGCGTCAGCCCCGCGCATATATACCGCATGGTGGAGAAAAGCCGCTCCGTCATCAACCTGCGCATATCACAGCTCGACTCCGTAAGGCACGAACTCGAATACTACCTCGACCGCCACAACGTGCAGGACGAGGGATTCGACGTGGTGGCCGCGAGAATGACCGTCCTGACAAACGAGAGGACACGGCTGGAGAAATGGCGCGACGCCCTGTCAGCCATCAACAGCACTACAAGGCTCGAGACAAGACGCATAGCCACCACCCAGCGCATCGACAGCGTGAAACCGTCGCCTATATTCGTGGGCATACAAGGGGGCGTATGGACTGGGGGCAGATGGCTCAGGATGCAACGCTCGGGAAAGGGAGTGGCATTCGATAACTCACGGCGACTCGTGACTGGCACATGGAATGCCGACACCATCGTCAACGGCACCCGGTATGACTCCTGCGGCATCTTCACTGGACACATGAACAAGTGGATGCTGGCATGCGGACACGGCTCCTACACCTATGCCGACCGCACCACCTACGAGGGACGATTCGAGGATGACCGCGAGGATGGCTTCGGAGTGGCCATAAACACCACTTCGCTCAAGGCTGGAGAATGGAGCAACGGCAAGTTTCGCGGCGAAAGGATGCAATACACCTCGGAGCGCATCTACGGCATCGACATATCAAAGTACCAGCACGGAAAGGGGCGAAATAAATACCCCATACTCTGGAAGCGGCTCAGAATCACCTCGCTCGGACATCTCAGCCGAAAAAATGTAAACGGCGCCACCGACTATCCTGTGTCATTCGTGTATATCAAATCCACCGAGGGCACCACCATACGCAACCGTTTCTTCCACACCGACTACACCCAAGCGCGAAAGCACGGCATACACGTGGGAGCCTACCATTTCTTCTCAACCCGCACCCCGGGAGCATCGCAGGCGCGCTTCTTTCTCAGGAACACACGTCTCAGGAAAGGCGACATGCCGCCGGTGCTCGATGTTGAACCCACTACGGCACAGATAAACAAGATGGGCGGAGCCGACGCACTCTTCCGCAACGTCAGACAGTGGCTCAAGGCGGTAGAGGCAGCCACGGGCACCAAGCCTGTGCTCTATGTCAGCCAGTCGTTCGTCAACAAGTATCTCGACCGCGCCCCCGACATCAAGCGCAACTACCTCGTGTGGATAGCCCGCTACGGCGAGTTCAAGCCCGACGTAAAGCTGCTCTTCTGGCAACTCTCGCCCGACGGCCACGTGAGAGGAATACACGGCGACGTGGATATCAACGTCTTCAACGGCTACCAATCTCAATTCGATGAATTCATCCGACAAAACTGCATAAAGTAAATGAGTCAACACTACGTCATAATAGCATTAGGGTCGAACGTCAGCCGCGACCTCCTCCCAAAAGCCCGACAGCTCATGGGCGAGTGGCTCAACGTCACCGCGGCATCGGACATCATCGCCACAGAGCCTATTGGAATGTCATCACCCGACTTCCACAACCAGCTTCTGGAATGCACCACCGCGCTCACCCTCGACCGCCTGACCCTCCGCACCAAGGCCACCGAGCAAACCCTCGGCCGCCAGCACGGAAAGGGCATCGTCAGCATCGATATCGACATCATGCAATACGACGACACCCGGCTACATCCCGACGACTGGAACCGCGAATACATCATAGAACTATATCGTCAAATAAAAGAACAATAAAAAACAATACATTTATGAAGAAGATCCTATTGTCACTCATTATGGCGGCACTCACACTGTGCACCACCGCCCAAGGCTTCGACGAGTATTTCAACGGAAACACCCTGAGGCTCGACTATGTCTTTGCCGGCGACCGCAATAGCCAGGCCCTCTATGTTGACCAACTCTCCGAGACACCCGGATGGTATGGCAGGAAGCACAACCTCGACCGCCTGCCCCTCGAAGGCAACGGACAAATAACCCTTCGCGACGCCCGCAGCGGCAAGGTCATCTATCGCCACTCCTTCTCCACCCTCTTCCAGGAATGGCTCGCCACTGAGGAGTCGAAGTCCACTCCCAAGTCCTTCGAGAACGTCTTTCTCGTGCCCTTCCCCAAGGACTCCGCCCTTGTCACCGTTGACCTCTTCGACTATCATCAGAAGGTGTTCGCCACGATGACGCACAAAGTGCGCCCCGACGACATCCTCATACGCAAGATCTCACGTCCCGTCAACCCCTACTCCGTGCTCCATGCGGCAAAGGACACATCCAACTGCATCCACATAGCCTTCGTGGCGGAGGGCTACACCGCCGACGAGATGCCCTCCTTCATCGACGACGCCCGCATAGCCATAGATGCGCTCTTCAGTCATGCCACCTTCAAGAAATACAAGGACTATTTCCACATCATCGCCGTGGAGTCGCCCTCCAAGGAGAGCGGTACGAGCGAGCCGGGCAACGGCAAATGGATAAACACCGCCCTCTCGTCGCATTTCAACACCTTCTACAGCGACCGCTACCTCACCACTCTCCACCTCAAGCAGCTGCACGACCACCTCGTGGCAGTGCCCTACGAGCACATCATCGTGCTGGTAAATTCCACGAAATACGGCGGCGGCGGCATCTATAACAGCTACACACTCACCGCCGCCAAGGACAAGAAGTTCCGCCCAGTGGTTGTCCACGAGTTCGGCCACAGCTTCGGCGGACTTGCCGACGAATACACCTACAGCAACGACGACCCGATGTATTTCTCCGACACTGAGCCCTGGGAGCAGAACATCACCACCAAGCATGACTTCAGCAAGAAGTGGGGCAACCTCATCGCCGAGGGCAAGGCAGGCTTGGTAGAGGGCGGCGGCTATCTCATCAACGGCGTATGGCGAGGTTGCGACACCTGCCGTATGCGCATAAACGAGGTTGACGATTTCTGTCCCGTATGCCAGCAGGCCTTGGAGCGCCTCATCCTCTTCTACATTAGCCAAAAGCCACATTTATAGTTGCCCTAAACGTTAAAAACAATTAACCATTTGAAGATTTTTTGAGGTTTAGGGCATGTTTTATAAGAAAAATTGTACCTTTGCAGCAAATTGACTCACTCTCACTAAGAGTGGGGCAATTTTGCTAAGGTATGGCAAGTATCAAAAAAGCGAACAATGAGGCCATGAAAAGACCTCAACCACACTTTTTCAACCTCGACAAGTGCAAAAACTTGCCGACGCCGTAGGCGTTAAATAAATCCAAAATACACCCTTACCAAACTGCGAATAATCTTAAACCTTTAGCTTAATCACCATGGCTGACGGAAATCACTGGTTCATAGCCGTTGTAACCTCCAATACAGAAAAATCCTGCCGTGACAAGCTGGATAAATTCTTCACAATCCTGAACAAGGAGAAGAAATATGATGATAGCGAAGACGAGAACTAGAAAGTCATCTCGTACGTTCCCATCCAGCGAGAGTTGCATGAGTGGCCGAGCACCGGCAAGCGCGTCTGGGTTGACAAGGTACTCTGTCCCCGTGCTACGTCTTCATCCGCTGTTCGGACAAAGACTGCTATGACATAGCATGCCGTGCCAAGTTCATCCTCCACTTCCTTATGGACAGGGCAAGGGAAATCCAAAGATGGCAAAAACGACTTCGCCCGCATCCCCGACAGCCAGATGGACACCTTCCGCAGGATGGTGGGCGATGCCGAGAATCCAGTGATGATAGACCCGTCCAAGCTCCATTTGGCTAGCAAGGTAAGGGTAAAGTCAGGACGTTTTGTAGGCATGGAAGGGCATCTCTACAGGGAGCCCAACGGTTCAACCTCGATAGCCATAGTTGTAGATTTCCTTGGTTGAGCAAAAACCGAATACCCCATAGAGATGCTTGAGTTAGTAGAATAGAAATAAAATCCACAGATGTCAAACACATTTTCCATGCGGCAAACATGATGCGCAGCTCTCTATGAGCTCTAGATGATTCTATCTGTATAACATCTGTCTAACATCTGCGGATAAAAAAAGACAAGTCGATGAATAACGACAACAGATACAACTGCCGAGTCGAACAGGACACTGACTGAAGTGAACCCACAAAGTTGGGCATCATTCCCTTGACGAGAGCCGACGTGGCCTTCTTCTTGTCGGGAGTGGTAGTCTTGATGAACTTGATGTCGAGCTTGCCGAATCCGAACAATTCGATGGCATAGCCCTTCTGCAGGTTCTGCTTGACGTAGTGCGAATAGCGGTTGAGCACGTTGAGCACGTCTCCCGGGGTGAGCGACGACTCGTTGGCAATCTGGTCGGCAGCCTGTGAGGTGGTGAGCGTGCCGTAGTTCACTGGTTTCACACTGAAGACGTCGTGAATGTTGTTCTTGTCGAACTTAATCTTGTGACGGGTCACTTT
>JALERP010000153.1 GCA_022764085.1 Prevotella sp. | reverse complement strand
ATCATAATTTCGTTCGAGTTATTATTAACTTAAGTTTCGTAAGTAATTTTGAACCACAGAGTTTAAGAGATTAAGAGTATTTATATTAGGAAAGAGACTGAATGCCAAGGCATTTAGAGATCATAGAGGGCTGCGCATGATGTCATCTGCCCGAAGGCTCTGTGTTCTCCGTCGCTTGCGACCTACTCTATATAAACAAAAATCTCTTTTTCTCTTTATCTCTGTGGTTTAAATACACCCTTATACATTGGGAATTATCACTTCAAAAAGTTGAGTTCTTAAGGTAATCAATGTTTTAGGGTTAAGGAGCTGGCTCCTTAACCCTTTGACTTAACAGATTTGCGTGATGGCTCCTCCGGCTGCGCCGGAAACTATCATCTCAAGAATACGAAGTGCGTAGAGCAGTACGGTTTTCCAATTAAATTTCATACTCGATGTTTTTAGATAAATAAACATTATTAGCTTCATGGGGCATTATTGGTGACTGGTTTCTTAGCTCTCGATTACGAAATCGTCTTCAGAGCCAGAGCTAGAGCCGGAGCCGGAGTCGGAGCCTCCGTTCTCATCTCCATCCAACAATGGGGGCTGTTCGTCAGTGCCGCCGGTGTTGTCAGTGCCGCCGGTGTTGCCGCTGCCGCCGGTGTCATCGCCGCCCACGACAGAGTCGGCAGGGATGGTTCCGTTATACTTCACGAGGGTGATTTTGTCGGGCAGAAGGTCATAGATGCGCTTGCCGTTTACAATCTTAAACGAGGGCGTGAAGCTTGGCACGAGGCTTTGGATGAGCTTGGCGGTGGCATCCTTCTCGGTTTTTGCCGTACCAGTGGTGATGAAACGGATGGTGAGGTTGCCGAAGCCGAGGAGCTGGATTGAGTAGCCTTTCTTGAGGTTCTCCTTCACGTAGTGGGCATAGCGGTCGAGCACGTTCTTCACGTCTCCCGGTGTTGCGCTCGATTCGGCTGCAATCTGGTTGGCCACGTCCTCGGTGCTGAGGATGCCGTAGCTTACGGGCATGACACTGTAAACAGTCTTAGGGTTCAATTTGTCGAACAACACCATGCGTTTAAGAACTCTATATGCTTTTGACATAATACATGTAGCCCCCCACTAACTCTCCCTTACAGTTGAGAACTTGATTACCATTTATTCGACTCCCGGCAGAGGCCTTAGTGGTGTAGGGGCCAGTCTTCTGATGTTGGCCTTGCCCGGAGGGTTGTTAAAGTATTAACTTTCCGAGTGCAAAGGTACGACATTTTATTTTGGCAGTTGTGCATAACTGTGCACAACTGCGCATATCCTGCTGTTCTCTTATGAGATATTTTGGTAGTTATTTCAAACATCACATTTTTCAAGTTTCGCAAGTATTCACAAATGGTTAGCAAGCGGTCGATGAGCGACGATGCTCTTGCTTAGGTTAATAAGCGGTCGATGAGCGGGCTGAAAGCCCAACAAGCTCTTAGCCCAGGGCAACGCCATGGGGTGCTTTGCCGAAATAATGCGCCCTGAAAGGGCAAAAGCGTTAGAAATCAAGAGAACTAAAAGACGCTTTTGCCCTTACAGGGCGTGCCCCATCACTTCAATATCCCCAGGGCGATGCCCTGGGCTATGCGCTAATGCCCTTTCAGGGCGTACATTTTCACTTCAACCATCCCAACGGAACTGCCCTGGGCTATGCGCTAATGCCCCTTCAGGGCGTGCATCTTCGCTTCAACCATCCCCACGGAACTGACCTGGGCTATGCGCTAATGCCCTTTCTGGGCGTGCATTTTCGATTCAACCATCACAACGGCGATGCTCTTGCTTAGGTTAACAAGCGGTCGATGAGCGGGCTGAAAGCCCAACAAGCTCTTAGCCCAGGGCAACGCCCTGGGGTGCTTTGCCGAAATAATGCGCCCTGAAAGGGCAAAAGCGTTAAGAGTCAAGAGATCTAAAAGACGCTTTTGCCCTTTCAGGGCGTGCCCCATCACTTCAACACCCCAAGGGCGATGCCCTGGGCTATGCGCTAATGCCCTTTCAGGGCGTACATTTTCACTTCAACCATCCCAACGGAACTGCCCTGGGCTATGCGCTAATGCCCCTTCAGGGCGTGCATTTTCACTTCAACCATCCCAACGGAACTGCCCTGGGCTATGTGCTAATACCATTTCAGGGCGTGCATTTTCGCTTCAACCATCCCCACGACGATGCTATTGCTTAGGTTAACAAGCGGTCAATGAACGGGCTGAAAGCCCAACAAGCTCTTAGCCCAGGGCAACGCCCTGGGGTGCTTTGCCGAAATAATGCGCCCTGAAAGGGCAAAAGCGTTAGAAGTCAAGAGAACTAAAAGACGCTTTTGCCCTTACAGGGCGTGCCCCATCACGTCAACACCCCCAGGGCGATGCCCTGGGCTATGCGCTAATGCCCTTTCAGGGCGTGCATTTCCGATTCAAACATCCTAACGGAACTGCCCTGGGCTATGCGCTAATGCCCTTTCAGGGCGTACATTTTCGCTTCAACCATCCCAACGGAACTGCCCTGGGCTATGCGCTAATGCCCTTTCAGGGCATGCCTTGAACGTTTGCAAATCTTCCCTAATTTAATTTGCGGAACTTGAATCATATTTTTAACAATATTTGCTAAAAACATTATAAAGGATGCAATATTCACCCATAAAGCGGATGCGGCAATCAGACGCAAGGTGAATGCGGCAATCAGACGCAAGGTGAATGGGGCAATCAGACGCAAGGTGAATGCGGTGTTCAGACGTGAGATGGATGCGGCAATCAGACGTGAGGTGAATGGGGGAAAGTCTCCACGGCCGACAAGAGGCTACGGGTCGCCGAGGTATTCCATTATGATGCGCACCTGACGTACGGTCAGCTCTCTCCTGTTTTTGTACGGAAGACCAAGGGCTTCAAGCGCAGCCACAAGGTCGGGACAGTTGTGTATCCATCCGAGCAACGAACGGACGGCTTCACGAGGCGATTTCCCGGGGAAATACATGCTTGCTAATTCACGACGTTTCATTCTTTCTGTTCTTAAAAATTTGTGATTTTGGAATCGGATTGTGACACTATGACACTTATATATATACTTTTTCGAAAAACGCGGAAATTCGTTAGCTATATATATATAGGGATTGAATTTCCGCGTTTGCGAAAATTTTATATATATAGTGTCATAGTGTCACTAAATGGTGACTCAGAAGGGCATCGGCTCAGGCTCTTCGCCTGGCAAACGGCTGTCAATCTCGTTGCCCGGACGCTCGGCAACCATCCAAAATCTGCCTTGTGCAGTATGGATCTGTTCAAATCCCAATTTTGCCATGGCTTGCCCAATCTTCGTGGGACTAATCTTGATGAATGGCATGAACTTGGCGGCAATCTTGGAGGCGGTAAGATATTTCGTCTCAGCCTCACTGCGAGGATGTACAAAAAACGTTACAATCATCTCCATTGCCGGATCGGGAGTCTGAAACGCCCGGTTGCGCTCATTCAGCTCCTTCACCTGCTTGTCGCTGAGCCAATGCCGCTCGCCCCTGCGCAGCAGTGCAAGAGCCTGCGCATACATGCCCTCGTAGGGAATCGGGGTTGTCCAGGGATTGTCGATGTGGTCGATAAGAAACGGTAGCCAACGGCGGTTGCCAGTCTGGTCGGTGAGGAAAGTGGGGTTGTTGCCCGTGGCGCACAGCGACGCCACGCGTGGCCTCACTATGATATGACGCCCATAGGGCGGACGCTGCTGCACGTGCGGTTCAGTGGTAAACGCCTTCAGCTGACCCGTTTCCTTGGCAGTCATAGAGTCGATTTCCTCAAGCGAGATAATGATGTCCTCGGCAAGCATCGAGTAGTCGTCCTTGGTGAGCATATACCAGTTGTTCTTGGTGGCGTAATACCTTCGCAGGTGGGGCGGCAGGATGTTGAGCATGAACGACGACTTATACGTGCCCTGCTCTCCGATGAAAGTGAGAATCTCGTGGTTCACCACCTGCGGGTCGAGCACCGAAGCCACCATTGCAAGAAACCAGCAACGGGCATAAAAATAAAAAATTTCCACTGAAGTATCTTTACAATGCACCATACCGAAGAACTGCCTCAGATAGTCGGTTTTGCCGTCCCATGCGGGCAGGTTCTCAATCCATGTGGCGAAGGGATTATAGGTTTCCACAAAGTCAGAGCCGAGGATGTTTTCTATATACCTTATATCTACATCCATCCCCTCGTTCTGCATACGCCTCCACAGCGACCTTACGAATCGGTCGTCCACCGTCTTGCATTCATCGGCCTTTTCGCCATTAACATAATACTCCAACTGGAAGCTCAGCAGGTTCAGGCGGATTGTGTATCGCCCCTTTATGAATTCCTCCATTTCAGCCACTGTAGGCTTGCATCTCTTGGCAAGCGTGGCGTGCTCGTCGGCCTTGGTGAGATAGATGCTCTTCACCATCTCCACAATGCTCTTGGGATGGGTTTTATCGTAGTCCTCAAACTCAGCCAATGCCCATTTCGCGCAGTTGTCCTGTTTCACTCCATAGCGGTTCATCAGATAGATGCACCTCGATATGTAGTCGTTGTGCCTGCCGTCGGCATACACCGCCCCGTCGGCCTCCACCATTCGTTTCACCTTGTCGGCTACGCGCTGGGCAGAGACCGGACGTCCCGCTCCCTTGCCCTTCCGTGCGGAAGTGGCGGCGCCAAGCGACTTGTTTACACGCAGGCGGATGGCGATTGGGTTGTACATCACCTTAGGGTCATAAGCGAGTCCGCACACCCTGGTGTTCGACGAGCATTGAAGGTCATAATCCAGTCCTGTAAGCCTCTTGTAATACTCGTTGACGGTGAGCCACGCCGCCTTGTAGTTCAACTCCGTCACCTCGCCTTCCACGCGTGCTATGACGCGCAGTCCGCGCCCCGATATAGTGGCGTAGGCAAGCAGCGTGTGCTTGTCGCCTTTGACGAGGTTTACAGCCTCGTTGATCTTGTCGTCGGGCACATGGTCGAAATCCACCATAAACGTGCCCGTGTAGCCCCGGATATGCTCCTTGCCCCGTCCGCCTTCCATACGCGCCTGGCATACGATTCCCGGACACGACTTCTTGATTGATTTCTGCAGGTTCTTGTCGCCATCTGCGATGGCAGCCCTGTACTGTTCCGTCTTTTCACGCAGGAAATCACCACGTATGGTGGTTGCAACTGTCTCCCACGAGATGTCCACCGGTGTGGTGGTTGTGAGTGTTGCAAAGTAAGAAATGTAATCACTCATAGTCGAATGTTTTAAATTAATTATGGATTTAATAATTTTTAAGTGCAAAGATACAATAAATTGGTGATATTTGCAATTATATAATAAAAAGTGTGACTCATATAGAATATCACAAATTTAATATTATTAAATATGATTATCAACATTTCACAAGAAAAAATGAAGAAAGTGGGCGAACTGGTGTTCGAGACTTTCAATGAAGCGCGCAAGGAGAGAAAGTCGCGCAATTTGAGTATTCTCACGGCAACTGCGTTGGTTAACGATGGGATAATTCCCAATCGTGAGAAAATTTATGCCGTCTGAAAAGGTAAGGTTAGTGAATTTGAGTACTACCGCGCGGCATTCAAGTACTGCGTGGAGATGTTGCCTGAAGACAAACAGCAGCGGTATATAAGAAAAATGATGCAGATAATATTGGAGATTTAGCGAATATAAAGAAGTTAAATTTGTTAAGCATTCTAAATTAATTGGAAATAATGTGTTTTTTAAAAGGCGAAAACATTTTATTTCCAATTAATTTTGTAACTTTGCACACAGATAATAACCATATTGTTAATAAAAACCCATAATAACTATGAACAGGGAAGAAACATGGGAGAAAACTTACAAGAAAATCTGGAAATTTGTCAGCGTGAACCATCGTGGGCCGTCTCATCATCGTGAGACAGAGATGAAAATGACAAACTGGATGAAGTACAACCGCAAAAGGCTCAACAAGGATATGATGTGTGAAAAACGTAAAAAAGAATTCATCAAACTGAAAGAACTCATCTCATCATTCCATCGTATCAACCAATATTGTTGATTCACAAAAAAAGGAGCTAAAGAAGTTAGCTAAGTTAGCTAACCCTAAAGCTCCTTCATCTTTTTTATAATTGAAACTTCTTAATTACTCTGCAGCGAGTGTGAAACGCTTGAAGTCAACAACAGTCAGCTCCTTGTCGGCAGCCTTCAGATAGTCGGCCACTGAGAGCTTGCTGTCCTGGATGAACTCCTGGTTCAAGAGGCAAGACTCCTTGAAGAACTTGTTCAGACGACCCTTGGCGATGTTCTGAATCATCTGCTCAGGCAGGTTGGCAGCCTTCTCAGCTGATACAGTGGCGATGATTTCCTTAGCCTTGGCAACATCCTCGGCGGTAATCCATCCCTTGCCCATGTTCGACTCCATGTGATCCTCAGAGTCAACGTGTGCGGGATTGATGCCAGCCTTCTTCAGGGCAGCCTCTACAGCCTTCTGCACCTGCTCCTGCTTGGTCTTCTCAACAGCCACGCGGATTTCCTCGTCGATGATTGACTGGGGAACAGACTCCTGGTTGAGGGCAACGGGCTTCATGGCAGCCACCTGCATTGCGATGGCGTGACCCTGCTCCTTAGCCTCCTTGTTGGTCTGAACCATTGTGCAGAGAGTGTGCTTGCCCATGTGGTCGTAAACCTCCACATTGTCACCCTCGATGAAGTTATAACCGTCAAGCTCCATCTTCTCACCGGTGATACCAGAGCGTGCGATAACAGCGTCCTGCACCTTTGTACCGTCGGCGATGGTCAGTTCCTTAACCTCGTCAAGGCTCTTGGCCTTTGCTGCAACAGCAGCGTCGAGGATGTCCTGAGTCAGCTTGATGTAGTCAGCACCGTTGGCAACGAAGTCAGTCTCGCACTTGAGAGCCACGATGGCAGCGAAGCCGTCAACAGCCTTAACGAGAACACAACCGTTAGAAGTCTCGCGGTCAGAACGCTTGGCAGCGATAGCCTGTCCCTTCTCGCGGATGATTTCCATTGCCTTGTTGAAATCGCCCTCAGCGTCGGTGAGAGCCTTCTTGACATCTGCGAGTCCGGCACCGGTCATGGTGCGCAGCTTCTTGATGTCTTCCATATTTGGTTTGTAAGCCATAATTGTCTTTATACTTATTTTTCTTTATTAAGAATTAAGAATTAAGAATTAAGAAAAATAGCAGATAAATACTTTATCATGCGTAATTACAGATTCTCTTAACTCTTAATTTTTAATTCTTAATTATTAATTCTTAACTCTTAATTCTTAACCCAAAGTCTTACTCCGCGCTCTGCTCTTCAGCAGCTGGAGCAGCCTCTTCCTTGCGAGCCTTGCGTGAGCCACGCTTGCCCTTGCCCTCGGCAGCCTCTTCACCCTGAGCCTCGGCAGCCTTCTCGTCAGCCTTTTCAGCCTTGCGCTCCTCGAGACCCTCGGCGATGGCACCGCAGCATGCGTTGAGGATTACCTCTACGCTGTCCTTGGCGTCGTCGTTGGCGGGAATGGCGAAGTCAACCTCGTTGGGGTTGGAGTTGGTGTCAACGATTCCGAATACTGGAATACCGAGACGCTGAGCCTCCTTAACTGCGATGGCCTCCTTGCATACGTCGATGACGAAGAGTGCTGACGGCAGACGGGTCAGGTCGGAGATAGAACCGAGGTTCTTCTCGAGCTTGGCGCGCTGACGTGTCACCTGCAGGAGCTCGCGCTTAGAGAGGTTAGAGTATGTACCATCGTTCATGAGCTTGTCGATGTTCGCCATTTTCTTCACAGCCTTGCGGATAGTTGGGAAGTTGGTGAGCATACCGCCCGGCCAACGCTCGATAACGTAAGGCATGTTTACGCTTGCGGCCTTCTCGGCCACAACGTCCTTAGTCTGTTTTTTAGTAGCGACGAACAAAATCTTCTTGCCAGACTTGGCAATCTGCTTGAGAGCCTCAGCAGCCTCGTCAATCTTGACTACGGTCTTGTGGAGGTCGATGATGTGAATACCGTTACGCTCGGTATAGATGTAGGGAGCCATTGCGGGGTTCCACTTGCGGCGGAGGTGGCCAAAGTGGCAGCCAGCCTGGAGCAGCATATCAAAATTTGTTCTTGACATTGTCTTTAAATCTTTTAAAATTGTTGTTTACTTTCTTTTTAATTCTTTTGTTAGAATCAACCGGCGGGTAGTCCTGTCCCGATTATTTCGAGGAGTCGAGCCGGTTTAGATGCTAAACAGCCATGCGCATGATATTAGCGCTTGCTGAACTGGAAGCGGCGGCGTGCCTTTGGCTGACCCGGCTTCTTACGCTCAACGGCACGGGAGTCGCGTGTGAGGAATCCCTTGTCCTTGAGGGCCTTCTTGTCTTCAGCGTTAATCTTAACCAATGCGCGGGCGATGGCGAGACGCAGAGCCTGGCTCTGACCGGTGAAGCCGCCACCGTCGAGGTTTGCCTTGATGTCATACTTCTCAACAGCGTCGAGCAGAAGCAGTGGCTGCTTTACTACATACTGGAGAATAGCTGACGGGAAAAAGTCTGTGATATCTCTTTTATTGATCGTGATCTTGCCAGTTCCTTCGCTGACATATACGCGTGCTACTGCACTCTTGCGGCGACCAATTGCGTTAATTATTTCCATTCTACCTTAATTATTTATACTGGTTAATATCTATTGTCTTTGGCTTCTGAGCCTCGTGCTTGTGCTCAGTTCCCTCATATATATAGAGGTTGTTCATCAGGCTGCGTCCGAGAGGACCCTTGGGGAGCATACCCTTAACAGCATGGCGGATAATCTTCTCAACACCACCCTCGCGCTTGCGCAGCTCGGCAGGAGTGTTGAAACGCTGACCACCAGGATAACCGGTATAACGTGTGTAAACCTTATCTGTCTCCTTCTTGCCGGTGAATACGACCTTGGAGGCATTGATAATGATTACGTTGTCTCCACAATCTACGTGCGGAGTGAAAGTTGGCTTGTACTTTCCGCGGATGAGCTTAGCCACCTTTGAGCAGAGGCGACCAACAACCTGGTCTGTAGCGTCGATTACTACCCACTCTTTCTTAGCTGTCTCCTTGTTTACGGAAATAGTCTTGTAACTTAAAGTGTTCATTTTAAATTTTTAAATTTTACTACTAAAAAACATTATTCTTTTTATTTCTGACTGATGATTCACTAACCGTCGTGTCTGGCCAAAGGCACAACTATTAACACACCAAGTCAAGGGAGGCTCTAAGTCTTCCCCCCAATAATCGGCGTGCAAAGATACGAATAAATTAGGAATTAGGAATTAGAAATTAGGAATTAAATCATATATTTAGAAATATTTAACTGATTTTTCAGTTTGTTATGCGAATTATTTGTGTTTGGTCGTATCCTGTGCCATATAAGAAGCGGTATTGCAGCAGGCGTGACTCCTTGCCTTCGATACTGATTCCCTCGTTGTTCAGAGAATAGACAGTGGAGCACTTGGCGCACTTCACGTTCTGGCCGTTGTCGGTCCAGGTGAGGGGGAAATTGGTGGCGGTGCCGGCGGCGAGGCAGGCGGGGCACATACCGTCGTAAGCCCTAAGGCCGTTGAGCGTGGTGCACCCGATGATGAGTCGGCCTCCGGCTCCCATGTCGGTGTATGAGAGGCGGTTGTTCTCCACCTCGTTGGTGAGCTTAAGGGGGGAGTCGGCCTGGCCCATATTTGGAGTGCAATATACGGTGTTGATGCCGCTTACTCGCTTTACCTCCACCGCGACGAAGAAGCCCGGGTTTGTCTCGTTCACCTTTGAGAGTGAGCTTTCGGGATGGTGCTGCGAGTAGAAGATGAAGTTGCAGGGATAATGGCTGTTGTACTGCTGCTCGGCGTTGCAGGCCGACAACAGCAGTACAACTGCCAGCATTAATAGTCGAATAATACTCTTATACATTAATATCTTATTCAAGTTTCTGATTTACTCAATGTTTTGGTAGTTAAGGAGTTAAGGAGTTAAGCCATTAGTATTGAGCATTGGATTTAAGTGCAAAGACATTTAATCGTATGTACATTTGGCTTAACTCCTTAACTCCTTAACTCCTTAACTACCAATTGTTGTTACTTTCGCTTGCAATTGGATTCCTTGCCGAAGAGATATGACGGCTGGTAGCCGCCGAAGTCAACGACAATCTTCTGCAATACCACTCCCGGGTCGAGGGGACTGACAACAAGCGACTTAACACCTGCCTTATCGACCTTAAGCTTCACACTCTTATCGATAACACGACGGGCTACAGTGGGATACGTTATACGATATACGTTCTCGGGCTCCTCATTGAGTTCGCCGTTGAAGTTCACCTCAACAGGTTGCTGACCCTCGAAGCCCACTGTATAGCGATGTCCTTCCATGCGCTGGAAAGCGAGTGTAGAAGCAGTGATAACGTGAACATCCACCTCGTTGACGCCTTCGGGCACCTCGAAACGATAGGTTATGCTACCGCCATTGACATCTGCGGAATATGGTTGAAGGGAAATACCGCTACGGGTGCGTCCCATGTAAGGGATGACAGTCCACTTGGCTTCATTGGGTTCCTTTAAACTATAATAATGCTCTGCGTCAATGGCGATATAGCCATCAGAGGGTTGGAAGGTGTAACCTCCCGCCATAGAGGAAGTATCATTAAAGCGCATCACCTTGGGACATACGTCCTTGGGGAAATTGTCGTTCCAGGATACATAACCAATATGCTTTTGTGTCATCATTCCGTCCCATTTTCCACCCGCAATATCCTTGTTGTATCCACGGCAAAGCAATGAGTCGCGCTTGAAGCACAGTTCCACTCTATCCGCCCATACATTTGCCTCAGGATTACCTTCGGCATAGAGTTTATGATTCATCGCCTGTGCATAATACATCTCATATACATTGCCAAGGGCCTGTATTGGGAATAACAGTAACTGACGATAGGTGTCGTGCATATCGGCGGGAAGAGAGACAAACTGGCGAAGGGCATCAGCCTCAAGTCGGGTAAACTCATCGCATACATGTTTCCACTCTCCTGTCTCGAGATTGTATGTGGAGGCATCGAGCATCTCTGCCGTAACACGACCGGCATACTGGCTATAGAGATTTAGGATGCGTGCTGCCTCGTCGGCCTGTGACTCTCCAAACTGCTGTGCGCAGAACTTCTTGGGATGATCCATGAGATTGGCGGCATTGTAGCGGTTGGGATTCCATGCGAAGTCCATGAAGAAGGTGATAGGATATTCCATCGGTTTGAGGTCGCCTACATTTAGCACCCACAACTTGTCCACACCATATTGGTAGGTGAGGGTCAACTGATCCCAGATATGCTGTATAGGAGTGACGTTGAGCCACTTGCTGTTGCGCGGCGCGCCTACATAGTCAACATGATAGTACATACCGAAGCCTCCCTTGTGTTTGCGCTCCTCGGCGGTGGGCAGTCGGCGTATGTCGCCCCAGTTGTCATCGCACAAGAGGATAATCACATCATCGGGCACCTTGAGCCCCTTGTCGTAATAACGCTGCACCTCCTTATATAATGCCCACAACTGTGTGCGCTCCTTGGCTGGACGACCAGTTTCCTTGGCAATGATGTCACGCTGGTTCTTCATAATCTTCTCAAGGAGTTTGATGGTGGCATTGTCATCAGGCACAAACTCATCGTCGTGTCCTTCCTTTGCACCCATAGCCGTGTCGCCGTCACCACGCATACCTATGGTGATGATGTCCTCGTTGTCCTTGGAACGGCGGACGCCTTCGCGGAAGAAATTGTCGATAACCTTCTGATTGGTGACATAGTTCCATTCGCCATACTCCTTGCGATGACGTGCCCATTCCTGATGGTTGCGTGCCATCGGTTCGTGGTGGGATGTACCCATTATCACACCCATGTCATTAGCTGTGGGGGAGTTGAGTGGGTCGTCGCCATAGAATGTCCACATCCACATGGCAGGCCACAGATAGTTGCCCCTGAGACGGAGGATGAGTTCAAATACGCGGGCATAGAATTCGTGTCCACCATAATTAGTGCCAAAGGTGTTTTTTACCCATGAGGTGAGACAAGGAGCCTCGTCGTTTAGGAAGAGTCCACGATAGCGCACAGCCGGTTCGCCGGCTGTATATGTACCTTTTTGAATGGCAAGATTAGTATGGCGCACTGCGGGCACGTCCATCCAGTCGTACCATGGCGACACACCAATCTGCTCGGATAGTTCATAGATACCGTAGATGGTTCCTCGCATGTCACTACCGGCAATGACAAGAGCCTCATCCACCCCAGGCAATGGATTATCCACTACTGTCATGAGATATTTCTCGACTTTGCCCTTTAGTTCTTTCTCGTCAATCTTCCTTGCTTTGACAATCTGCTTGATATAGGAGCTTTCGAGTGTTCCGGCTATGACATAGCGCTTGGTGTCGGGAGAGGGGGCATTGAGCAATGCCGCCTTACTGCCACACACTCTCTCAAAGTCCTTCTGCAGGTTGCTTGCGGCAATTAGTACGCCCTTCTTGTCGTTGTCGGCTACAAGTAGGGTCACTGGATGTGATTGTGAGATGAGGGTAAATCCACCTGCATTCAGGTTTTCAGTGACGATTCCCTCGTTGTCTTTGGCGATGGCACATAATGACAGTGCCAAGCACATAAATGAAAGGATATACTTTCTCATATCCATTTTTTATTTATTAATACTTAATTTATTTATTTTATTAATACTTTTATTCTTTAATCTTTTAATTCTTTATCGCCTCCCACCAGTCGAAGTTGAAGAGGTTCTTCTTTTGCATGGAATTGCTCTTAAAGACGAAATACAAGTCGTGGACACCGCTGCACTTGGTCAGACCAATGCGGAATGTCTCATACTTGAACTTGGTGTTGGGGACGTCGATGCTGCCTGCCTTCCAACCGTCGGGAGCGTCGAGGCGAATCTCCATCGTCCCTCCAAACATCTGGGCAGAACAGCTAACCAACAGTTCCTTGGCACCCTTGCCGAAGTCAACCCCCTTGACAAGGATATACTCACCGTCGTCAATATCTGTTACGAAGAGTGTGGGATTCCATGGGCCTGAAGGATTCTGACGAGTGGTCTTTAGTCCGTAGCCCCATGCCATGGTCTCAGCCTCAACACGGCGGAAGGGATTGAATGTGCCCACCTGCTCGAGTTTGCAGTCCTGGAAATATGGCAATTCCTGAATTGTTCCATCTGCGTTATATGTCATCTCGGCAGCCATACAACAACGGCGTTCGGCATGACGTGATGTCTCAAGACGGAAGATGTCGTAGGTAAGACCGAAGCAATAAGACTTGCCTTTGAAGTCGATGATGCCCGGATGATTGCCACGGGTGCGTGGTGTATGGTCCATGATATGTCCCTTGTGCTCCCATGGTCCTGTTGGCGACTTGCTCATGGCATAGCCGATACCCTCTGGACAGCAAGTAGAAGCATAGGCAAGGTAATACCACTTCTCGCCACGGGCATTCTTGCGTGACCAGAACCACGGTCCTTCCTGATAGTCGCCAATGGGATCCATCTGCATTATCTCGCCCTTGGTGGATATCATGTCTTCGTTGAGACGTACGCAATAGGCATGAGGATTGCCCCAGTACATATATGCCTCTCCGTCGTCGTCAATCCATATAGTTGGGTCGATGTCCGACCAATGTTCAGTGCGCCATACGAGCGGCTTGCCGATAGGGTCTTTGAACGGCCCATACGGGGAGTCGGATACAAGCACTCCGATACCATTGCCGTGAATTGGGCAATACATATACCACTTGCCGTTGCGCTCAATCACATGTTCTGCCCAAGCGCCGTTGTCGCCCTTATACCACTTGAAGTCGCGAAGTGAAGCCACGGCACCGTGGTCCTGCCAGTTTACCATATCCGTTGAGGTGTAGAGCAGCCAGTCCTTCATCTTAAAGCCCTCGGCATCATCCTCATCGTGAGTAGTGTAGAGATATACTGTGTCGCCATGCACATAGGGTGCGGGGTCGGCAGTATATTTAGTCTGAATAATAGGAAGATTGATTGTCTGCTTATTCTGCGCAGTGGCAGTAACAGTTGAGGCAATGACCATAGAGGTCATTGCCATTCCAACTGAGAGTGTTCTTGATAAATTATTGATTTTCATATATATAAATGTTACATGTTTTTATATCCTATATTATCACAGACTGATAATTATTATTGTGTTATCACCGGTATTTCTAAATTGACATTATCAAACGTCGTTTCTAATTCTTAACTCTTCATTTAAACAGCAGCGGAGCCATCTCGCGCAAAGAGCGACGCCATGTGAGAAACTCATGTGCAGTGCCTTCCGACACATAGCTATGGGCATTGATGCCGGCAGCCTTGAGAGCCTCAACAGCCTTGGTCACACCTTCGGGATTCTCCTTGCTACCACAACTGATGAAGATGCTTTTTACCATATCCTTTGACTTTATGTCCTCTGGAGCGTATGTGCCGCCAGAGAGGAGTCCCCAATAACCAAAGACCTCGGGATATTTCAGAGTGCACATCTTGGTCTCCATACCGCCCATCGACAGACCTGCCATAGCACGGTAGCGCTTGTCGGCCTTTGTCTTGAAGTTGGCGTCGATATATGGTATGAGGTCTTCCACGAGCACACGCTGGAACACTGTCCAGTCGAATTCATGCATGTGTCCCCAACGGCATTCATTGGTCATACCGTATGTGCAGACAACGATGAATGGTTCGCACTTGCCCTCAGCAATCATATTGTCCATGATGAGGTTGGCACGTCCCTGGTTCATCCATGCCGTCTCGTCCTCTCCCCAGCCATGCTGCAGATAGAGCACGGGGAACTTCTTCTTGCCGTCGTATGTGGGAGGCAGATAGACAAATGCCCGCGGTCCTCCCTCGCCTACCCAATGAGGATTGTCGGCAGGAGTATTCTTTGACGGGAAATTCACTTCTACCACCTGTCCGTGAGGCACATTCTTGTATGCGAAGAAGTCCTGGTCGGCACATGGTATCTCGATGCCGCTCTCCCAACGTACGGAGCCGTAGTAGTTCTTTGCTCCCGGGTCGTTAACAACACCACCGTCTATAGTCAAGTGATAATAGTGGAAACCAGGATCCATCGGACCTTCGGTAGTGCCTGTCCATACTCCGTCCTTGTCTTTGTGTAATACTGTACCTCCTGAGCCTCCAAGACCAAGACTTACAATCACCGACTTGGCATCGGGAGCTACAACGCGGAAGCGGGCATATCCCTGGGAGTTGACCATAGGATATTGCTGACCAGGCTGGTTGAGTGGCGACGGGCGGAAGTCTTCCTTCACCACTGCATTGTCGAGAGCCGGGTTGAAGTTCTTCAGGGCATAATATACCTTCTTATATTTCAGGTTCTTGTCGATTGGCAAGGGGTAGTTGTTGGCACCAATCCATGAATCTGCGTCGGAGAGATTCCAGAATGTCACGTTCGTGACAACATCCTTGTGGCGACGCAAGACACGGAAGAGGTTCTCATACTGAGCCTGATGCAGGGTCTTGATATATTCGGGCACATCATACGACTTGCCAAAGCTAAACTGCAGTTGGCCTCCCATCTCCTCGTTGGTGCGGAGGTCAAGCTCGGTGATGTGTATCTCGCCTACTATCTCCGAATACTTCTTTATGGCTGCCTCGAAGTCTTCCATCGAAGGACCATAGATGTTGTAGTGGCCCTGCATGCCTATACCGTCGATAGGTGCTCCCATCTCCTTCATCTTCTTCACCATATTATATATACGGTCGCGCTTAGCAGGCTGTGCAGCGTTGTAATCATTGTAGAAGAGCTTGACATTGGCGTCGGCCTCGCGGGCAAACTGGAACACCTTGACGATGAACTCCTCGCCACAGAGGTCGAGCATCTTCGTCTTGCGGTAAGGACTCGGTGCTTCCTTCATCCATGGCGCGCGACGTCCGTCTCCGTCGGCAATGGCCTCGTTGAGCACGTCCCATGCATAAACAATATCCTTATAACGATTGACTACAGTATGGATATGGTCGCGCAGACGCTCATAGAAAACGTCCTTGCTGACTGGCTTTCCCTTCTTGTCGGTGAACATCCAGTTGGCAAACTGGCTATGCCATGCTAAGCAGTGTCCGCGCATCTTCACACCGTTCTGTCGGCACCAGTTAGCAATGCTGTCGGCACCAGCCCAATTCCACACATCCTCCTTTGGATGTATCTCCCCCGGTTTCATAGCATTCTCTGCGGTGACACTATTGAAGTTCTTCTTCACTATCGCCATCTGTTCAGGCGAGGCGATGTTACGGAAGTTAAGGGCAACACCAATGGTGAAATAATCCTTATAGGTATCCTTATAACCCGTAGGATCATCAACTCTCTGCATCTGTCTTGGCTGTGCAGATGCTCCGATAAATGTACAAGCAATGTACAAGCAGAAAAGTAATAAACGTTGTTTCATTTGATTTATAGTGTTACTGTGTAAAAATTCGGGTGCAAAGTTACGACAAAAAAACAAATTACCACACAATATTTGTTTCATTTTCTTTCGCTTTTGTAACAAGTGAGGTATAATGATAAATTTCCTAATGAGTGTAGTTGACACAAAAAAGCAACGTAATGATTCATATTTTACCCGCTCTTATGTTAAAATATTGTTAAATCAAGACTTAATCCGCTACGAAATCATAAAAAACATTGTTCGTAGCGAAATAAAGGCCATTTTATGCTATATTCTGCTATTTTATTTGTAACTTTGCCAACTCAAACAATAAAAATCAGAAAAAAGCATGTTAATTGGAAGGAAAACGGAAAGGGAGGAACTTGAAAGGGTGATAAACAGCGGCAAGGCAGAACTTGTTGCAGTCTATGGAAGAAGGCATGTGGGCAAGACATACTTTATCAACGAAATGAGCCGCGACCACATCATCTTCAGGCACACAGGACTGTCGCCCTATGACAACACGCGAAGAGTGACTCTCAAGGAACAGCTACAAAACTTCCACTTTTCGCTTTTAAGATACGGTATGGAGAACGTACCGCAACCTAAGTCATGGCCAGAGGCATTCCAATTGCTTCAGAAACTTATTGAGCAAAAGGACAATGGAACAAGACAGGTGGTGTTTATTGACGAGCTGCCATGGATGGACACGGCGCGTTCGGGATTTCTCACAGCCTTAGAGGACTTCTGGAACAAATGGGGATGCCTGCGCAATGAGCTTTGCCTTATTGTGAACGGCTCTGCGGCATCATGGATGGTTGACAACCTTATATACAACAAGGGGAGACTGACCGGACGAGTGACAAGTGAGATACACCTGACCCCACTTACACTCGGGGAGTGTGAGGAATTTTTCCAGAGCCGCGGCATGAACTTGCCGAGACAGGAAATCATCCAGGCTTATATGATTACCGGAGGTATTCCTTACTATATGAACTGCCTTAACCCTAAGCTAAGTCTATCACAAAATATCGACTTATTGTTTTTTGACAGCAAGGCAAAGCTCTCCGAAGAATATGACAGACTATTCAATTCGGTTTTCGACAATGCGGAAGCCTGCATGAAAATAGTAAATATTCTCAGCAAGCGACACAGCGGATTCACGAGGGAGGAAATTGCAAGGCAAATAGGATGTAGCCCCAATGGTGACTTCACCAAAAACCTGAAAGCTCTCATCGCATGTGACCTAATATGCAAATACCTGCCAATAGGATATGGAAAGAGAGAGGAGCACTATAGACTCGTGGATGCATTCTGCCGTTTCTGGCTGCATTTCAAAGAGAACAAGCGAGTAACTCATACCGACTACTGGCAGCACCATATACAAGAGCAGGAAATATCGGTTTGGCGTAGCATCGCTTTTGAGGAAATGTGCCTCAGACATGCGCTACAAATCAAACAGTCACTACAGATTGCCGGAGTGGCATCGGTAGAGGCTGCGTATGTATCGCGCGGAGAGGACGGCGGAAGTGTAGGTATGCAGATTGACTTGGTAATCAACAGACAAGATGACGTGGTTAATATATGTGAGATGAAATTCAGCAAGGCCCCGCTAACGGTGTCCAACGCCTATGCTCAGACGGTAGAACTTCGCCGCGAGGCCTTGGAGATGCTCTTCCCACGAAAGACCGTCCACGCCACGCTTGTCACCACACTGCCTATGAACCGTAACAGTCACAGTACAGTGTTCCAGACGGTTGTGACGCTCGACGACCTTTTTGTATAGTTTGTGGCTGTCTATCTATTTATGTACTTTTTCCCTGATACGGCATTGATAAGCAATCCCTTTGTAGAATTGCCAGCCTGACGGCCGCTAAGGTCAAAGAGATGCTTATCAGTTGCCTTGGATGGCTGCACTCCACTAATGCCGGTAGAGACGCTAAGCAACTCGAGCATCTTCTCGGCATAACGCTTGCCGATGATGCGATAGCCTTCTGCTGTGAAATGCAATCCGTCACCTTTCTGCTTACATCCCTTTGAAGAGATTACATGTGCGGTAGGTATGACATTCGGCAATGTTGCGATTACCCTGTTGAATCCGCCACAATGTCCGCCTTCTTCACTCTGCACTGTCTCGCCTGCAAGCAATGGAACATTATCAGCGGAGAGGTTCAGCTCGCTGAGCAGTCGCTCATACACCTTCTTTACGTTCTCTGTCCAGTTGCCCATACCTCCGTCGGTCTCACCCTGGTGCATCAGTATTCCCTTAATGACACCATACTGCTGTGCCTTCTTTGCTACATCCACAAGACGACGGAACGGGTTGTTGTCATAGTTGGCCATTATGTTCTTAAACCAATCGGCCTCGCTGGAAATGTAATTTCCACAGAGTTCCTCCATGAAGCCCTTGATACTTGTACCACCAATAGCCACATGCACAACACCAATCTTCACTTCCTCGGGCAGGTTCTCACACATGGTGCGTCCAAAGTAGTCGGCAGGAGTGAGTCCTGTGCCCTGGCGACAAAGAGGCGGCACTGCGGTGTACCACTTACCCATCTCGCGCTTGGGGTTGCTGAAGTTTACGGCAGCCATCACTTGGAATCTCTCAGGCACATTCTCATAGTCCTGAGCCTCGGGAGTGGCGTTGCCCTCCATGTTCGACTGTCCGAAGCAGAGATAAATCTGGAAGTTGGGGTCGGCACTGTCAGGCACACCAATCCACTGTGTCAGCTGGGCAGTTACCTTCTTCAGTTTTTCAGCCTCGGCAAGATACTCCTCATCATTACCCGTGGTGAACGCCTCGGCAGCAGCGAGTGCCTCCTCAAGAGCCTTGCGTGCGGCAACAGCCTCCTCGCGTGTCAAGTCTGCGCCAGCCTCAAGAGCAGCCTTGGCGTCCTTTATAGCCTGCAGGAGTTCACCCTTGTAAGATGTGCTCACAACCTTGAAGCTCACCCCACCCTGCCATGAGATTTTCTCCCATTCAGCTGGCAAATCGCCCTCAAAGTCATCATTCACTATCAGGTTGACCTCATTGCCCACCTCGACGAATTTCACATCATCAAATAAGATGCTTCCTCCGTATTGGCCGAAAACAAACTGGAACTTGTTGATGGGAAAACCAGCCTTGAACTCCCATGTATATTCTTTCCATGATGTAGAGAAGTCATAGGCCGAGAGATAATGCAGATCCTTGCTTCCTCCCCACTCGTCCTTATTGCTGGACGCGTCGTCTATGGGCCAGAAGGCGAGTGTACCCTCGGCAGAGCCCTTAATGCGCATGGTGAGTCTATAGGTCTTGCCCACAGTGAGAGGAGTCCCGAGACGGCGGTGAATCTGCCAGTCCCAGATATTAGCCTGTGCCTGGGAGGTAATGACCTCCAATGCATGATTGACAGTCTCTTCACTATTTCCCTGTGCTTTTACTCCCGAGAGCACGCAGCACAGTAGCGTAAACATAAGTAATAATCGATGTTTCATTTCGCTCATTTATTAAAATTCTAAGATTTATAGTATCGCATTTCGACAGCAAAATTACAAACTTTTTGATTATCACGGCATATAATTTGTAACACATATCAATTGAAATGTTACATAATGGCATTAAGGCAAAGATTAACACACTGCGATGGGTGAGTATGTTGAAAAGCGAAAATTATTTATCTGCCGTGCAGTTCTTCCAAAAGAACTGCACAGCCTTTTTTTGCATAACATCTGAATATTGTTGGTTTAAACAAACAGATCGTCGAGTGTGAGGATAACATTTACATGATCCATATATAAACCCTTTTTCACACCGAATGTAGTGATAAGAGTTGGGATAAGGGCATGTTTAGTACCCGTTTCTATACGAAAGAGTTCCAACCTGTTTGCCATTTTCATGTATTCTTCTTTATCGAGGACATACTCCGATTTTGAGTATTTGACCTCACATAAATTAATTGCAGAATCCGCACGGTCGATAATTATATCTATTTGAGCCCCGTTGCCTTCCTTACGGCATCTCCACACATAGTTTTCAGTGCGGACACTAAAAATGCCGAGAGACTTCTTTATTTGGGGAATATGAGCCTGACAAATACGTTCAAAAGCCAATCCGTGCCAAGTGTTGACAGTAGGAGTCTCAATATTCCGCGACCAATAGTGATCATCGCCTATGTGCTTTGAGACAATGGTATTATAAAAAATAGTATAGAAGTCAACAAGTTGAAATATCGCAGAATTGGTCTTTATTCTATTGCTCCTTACATAATATTTGCGCACGAAATCACAATACACCAAATCTGTAAGCAAATTGCCAAGACGACCATTATTGTTAATTTCTAATGATTTTGAAATTTCCTCACGAGTCATACCATCAGGGTGTTTCACTAAAAGCGAAATGATGTCAAGATATGGTTGGGGATTGCGAAACAAGGAAGAAAAAAGCCTGCGATATTCTCTTGCCATTTCTGCGTTTTCAGAAAAGAACAATCGGTCAATACCGATAGCGGGACTATCAGAAACACGGAACAGACTCATATAATATGGCACTCCACCTACAGCCATATATGCTTGTAGAACTCCAAGACGTTGCCATGAGAAGCCTTTGGAATGAAAGTATTCTTCACATTCAGCCAAAGTGAATGGACGTAATGCCATCTCATGGGTAATACGGTCGTGAAGACCTCCATGATTGTCGATGACATTTCTCACCATCCAAGATGTAGCTGAACCACAGACAATCAACATGATCTCAGACTGCCAATTGGCCCAACTATTCCAAAAATGCCCCAAAGCATTTACAAAACCGGCCTTGGGAGTATCAAAACAAGGAAGCTCGTCAATGAATATGACAATTCTTTTCCCCCTCTCTATCTTTGTTTCAATCAACTGACGGAGCGCAAAAAACATATCTATCCAAGTTGTTGGTTTCTTTCCTTTATAACCATACGCTTTCAAAGCCGTATAGAACACCGAAAATTGCTCATTACGACTGCCTTCCAATACGCCAGTCACATCAAATGCAAAATCATTTTGGAAGAAATTTCTCACCAAAAACGTTTTGCCCACCCTGCGTCGCCCAAAAAGAGCAATAAACTCCGATTTACCAGAGTCAACATATTGGGTTAACAATCGTTTCTCTTCATGGCGACCTATAAGCTTGTCACTTGTCATCATATATTATTGAATAATTGATTATCATATTTTCGCCACAAAAGTAATAAAAAAAAGGCAAAAACATGCCGATAGCGTGCGAAACTTAAGTTTTTTTATCAACTTTCGCACACTATCGGCATATTATCGCTATTATAATCAGCAATACTTAGGCGACTCGCCATACTTGTTGGGCAGAGGATTGCTGTCCTGAAGGCAGAAGATGATTATCATTTGCGAAAGAAATATAATAAAGCAGTAAGAGCCGCGTCTCACGACGCAGCTCTTACCTAAAGATAATAATCTTTACTAAGTATTAATAAAAAACCTAACTGTTTACTTAACTAATCAAAAATAATATGCCCAGAAAGTATTAGGATATAGCGACCTTACTTGTGCTTTCTCCCCGTTTCTCACCAACTTTACCACATTTTGAAAATCACGGCGCAAATCACTGTCAATTGAATATCCTTCCAACACTTTTGGCGTATTGACAGATATCAACAGAAGTGCTTCCTGATAATAACGAGGGATATGCTCTCCATGGGCATATTGTGTTTCTGCAATCAACCTGAATGCGAGATAAAAGTCCTTGCAGTTTTTCTCTGCCAGCATACCACAGAGCACCATATCCGCATATTTTCGATTATGAGGATGAAGGTTGAACATTTCCGAAGCAACAACCATGAGGTCCAAAGATTCGAATTGCCCGCCCTTTGTCTCTAATGCCGGTTTTACATTCTTTATCGCCTCCAGTTGTGGTTTTCTCTCGTCAACCCAATGCTTCATCACAGTGGAATGGCTCAATATATCCATATATTTCTTTGCCAATGCATAGTTTTTGGCGTCCAGATTCGTTTCAACCAATCGTCGGAGCACGGTGAAAGAAACTCCGAATTCCGACTGTAGCTGTTGTTGGAATGTGTTATGAATCACTTCATTTGACATACCAAGCGAACGAAACAACATTGCATTATAGTTGCGGCACATCGGTTCCTCACGATCTTTAAACCAAAAATCATTAGTGCTTGTGACATTAAATTGGAACATACTCTCTGCCAACATTCCTTTTTCCAAGAGTGCCAGCAAGGCATAACGTCGGCAAAAACTATTCTCCTGCGCCTTGTCGGGAGTGGCAACATCAAGAAGAGCATCCCACTGGCGAGCATCTGCCAAATGCTCCATCTCCCAGATTTGATCATACTCACGGCAACTGGCATCCTTATAACAAAGGTTATATACCGAGAATCCCGATATTACAATTGAGGCAGCTATCTCGACAACAACATTTGCAATATACGAGGAGAGGTGAATCACCTTACGCTTCCATATAGTAACATATACAACAACAGCAATCACCACAGATAGAATAATCCATGTAAGAGTGCGTGTGAGGGTATAGTCCCAGTACTGCCCCTCAACGAAGAAAGGCACAGGCAATGCCGCAAGCCAAAGAAGATGCGACGGATTGTCGAAAAGACGTATTACGACAACCATTGCGCATAGCATAATCACTACGGCAAACAATGCCTGCAACGCTGCTCCCACAACTGGGTAGTAACAAAACTGCAATAGGAACGCGCCGGCATACTTCAAAATGCCGTCAGGCAGTTCTGTTGCCAGTGACAACACGTCGGGTAATGTGGAGAAAAAGCTAAAACCCTCAAGCCACATCAAGCTGTGGCGGTAGCAAAAGTACCACATACACCACAACGCTACGAACATCGTCACGGCATAAAGGCAGACATGAACATATAAGGGCAACTTGAAGTTTTTCATCGCTTTATTATTTTGTCTTCACATTTATACAACTCAACTGTATTATCAGGCATCTCCACCTTGCCGTCAATAAACTCGGGTATGTTATATGACTTCAATCGCAGAGTATTCTGACGAGGATCCTTTTGGGGCAGAAGGAACGGTTTGAGTGATTTGCCGTTCTTGTCGAGCCCTGCTATGAACAGACGGGTATATCTGCCGTCGAGCCTGCGACTGGAGAACAACACCCACCTACTGTTCATCGACCATGAATGATAACTTTCGGTATTGTTCTTGTCGTTCCATATTGAGACATTAACAGGTTCACCATTGCTGAGAAGCATCATCCTGAGGTCGGCCTCATTATGCCAAATGGGAAAAGTGGCAAAGTCGGCAAGTGTATAAAGCAAGTATTTGCCGTCGGGAGAAACCCGCGGAAACGAGGCGCTGCCTCCCTGTGTCCTGGCGTTATACACAGTGTCAATAGTCTGTCCCAACTTACCGCTATTAGCATCAAAGTCAACGCGCAATATGCTATAATGCAAATTTTTGCGTTCATCGGGCATTTTCTTGCTTTCGGCCGAACAGAAATAGAGCCACTTGCCGTCGGGCGAGAATGCGGGGAAAGTCTCCATTTGGTCTTCGCCGCTGAAACGAGGGTCTGTTATCACCTTATTCTCTTTAGTATCATACACCACAAGGTCGGAACTATAGTCGAAGACCTCAAGTACCTGCCGTCCCTCTCCGAAGAAGACCTGATGTGTGTCATTAGAAGAAAAAGCGATGTAACGACCTTTGGGATGCCATGCCGGATATACGACTTTTGCCTCGGGTTTCACCTTTCTTGTCTTTCCGTTCTCTAAGAAAATCGTACCTCCATTTCCTCCACGGGCATGAAACATCATGTTCTTAGCAGAACGGTTGTTGAAATGGTGACAATTCACGCACGCACTCTTTGTAGTCTTGTTGCTCACAATCTCCAGCTCCTCGAATGATGATATTTCCCTTTGATAAATACCCATGTATCGCCAAGACTCATATCCTGGTTCAATCAAGCGATAGGCTATCCAAGGATCTATTTCATCCTTTGACACGTTAATTGCAAATGGTTTGTATTTGATACCATCGGGATTGTCATCATTCCACACCGACACTTCCACATCAATTTGCTTGCCGGCAGCCAGAGCCGTTATTTTATGCCATTCATCTGCGGGGATATCCACCACGCCCTCGCTGCCGCAGACAGTGGTCTGTTCCTTTCCGCCAACGCTTAACACTGCTTGGATATGCTCAGCTCCCTCAATCATGAAATTCAACGGCGCTATATTCACAGGGATGGTAACCCCGATATAGTCGGGAAATATCCGGGGTTGCGCATAGGCTGTCCGAGCTGCCCTTTTTATCCTTGAGCAGCCCGACAGCAATATGCATACCATCGCCAATACCGTCATCAATTTTGTTAAATCATATCTCATAAACATCTTTTTCATGATTTCGGTTGCAAAGATAATTAAAATTCATCTATCCACCAAGCGTTTTACGTCTTTTATTATAAATTAGTGCTTCACCACTTTCTTTCCATTAACGATGTAAAAACCGGCAGGAAGTGAAGAGAAGTCTGTTGCATCTGAGATGCGACGTCCCGACAGGTCGAATATACCCTTCTTCGCCATTGAATTATCAGCCTTCACATCCTCAATACCAGTGACTACGCCACCGAATCCACGCACAAAACCAGCATAGGCATGCTTGCGATAGTAGTTGATATCCCATATACCCACAGGAGTATTGGCACGCCAACCACTGTATTCGGGTGAATCAGTAGGACACCAATGACAGATTCCCCACTGCTGCTTGGCAGGAATGATGGTAAGATACTGTTTTACTATCCATTCATAATAGTCGGCCATGCGCTGGTGCATCTCCTCTGTCATATTGGCAGTGCTTACGCTATTGCCGTTCTTGTCGTCCATACCCATGTCGAATTCCGACACACGGCAAAGCTTGCCACTCTGAGCCATCAGTTTAAACATCTGGGTAATATACTTCTTGCGGTTGTTCAGCTCGTTGTCACTCATACTGCACGAGAGGTGCATCTGCGTACCGATACCGTCAATCTTAGTGACTCCGTCAGCCTCCCATTTCTTAATCCAGTTGATGAGCGACCTGAGTTTCTTGTTATTGTCCCAGAAGCTCTCAAGGTTGTAGTCGTTGATAAAGAGCTTAATATCCTCAGGACCATACTTACGGGCAAGTCTCACCGCCTGACGCACATATTCAAGGTCGCCCATATAGTCCTGCCAGTAGAAGGCGTCACCGCCCACATCCCAGGTGCCATTAGGGTTATAGCCTTCGGAGTGTTGCAGGGTGTAGTTGCCTTCACCGTCGTTGCCGCCGCCCGAGATGGCCTCGTTCACCACATCCCATGCCTTCACCTTGCCTCCACATGCCTGCATCATGCCTTTTATCCACTTGTCCATGGCATATACTAAGGTGTCGTGGCGTTCCTCCTGTGAAAGCGGTATGCTGGATGGCACATAAACGTAAGTAAGGTGTTCGCAGATAGCCGGTGCCTCAACACCTCCGCGGTTGGTCTTTATCTTAAACGACGACACGTCTGTTCCTTCCAAGTCGCCGTTCTTTATCTTTTCTGTGCCGTTGATTTTCAGGCTCACATTGTCAAAATAGTAGTTGTTAGCATCTGACAAATCGCTCAGGTTGAAGGCGATGCTCTTTCCTGCCTTGCTGAATGTGCCCGACACTTTTATCGTCTTCCACTCTGTTGTGAAAGGAATTTTGCCAAAAGCCTCGTGGTGAACATAGTTAGAAGGGTCGTTATGTATCTGTGTAGATGCCGTGGCAGCCTTATCGGCACGCACGTCGGCAGTGAACTCATACTTTGCGCCAGAGCTGAAGCTACCTGGCACCAGCCAGAACTGGTTGTCCCATACCTCATCCACACGCTCGGTGGCCTCCACCTTAAGGCAGCGGCGGTCCTCCTCTATGGTCTTTCCTAACTTAGTTCCCTCAAACTTTATGTCGCGGATATATATGTCGCCTTCAAAGTCGCCGCACTGTAACATATAGAAGTTGCTGACGTATGATGCCTTGTAGTCGCGTGTCACGGTCTTCCACTCCGTGTCGAAAGCCACGTCGCCACCAGGACCGCCACCCCAGTCGCCCAACTTAGTGTGGAGCTTACCAGCCTTTGTGCCCTTCACTGTCATACTCATGCGATAGGTCTTACCTTTCTCCATCAAGATATCCGTGCAAGCCAGGAACTGCACGTCCCACGAGTTGGGGTTCTTCTTCGTACAGTGTATTTTGAGTCCGTCGGTGGAGCTAAACGACAGTTTATATCCATAAGTCGTCTCGTCGCTCTTCCACCCCACTGACTGGTTTGAGCGGAAG
>JALERP010000149.1 GCA_022764085.1 Prevotella sp. | reverse complement strand
AAAAAGACGACCTGTTTTTTACCTCTATCATTGTTCTGAAGGTGCATACTCAGCATAAAGAATACCTCAAGCCATGATGTGGGTATGTGGCTTTTAGGCATGCCTTGCAGGAGCAGTGAATGATAGAAATGCTTGAGCTGTTCGGGCATAAGATTCTTTTTTCCCTTCTCATCCACAGGGGATAGGCCTGCATGCCGGAAAGTAATCTTCCCGTTTAATGCTTGGTCAACCAAAAACGTCTTGCCAACTCTTCGCCTGCCATATATGGCGACCAAATGAGCTTGGTCGCTTTTATACAGGGTATGCAACTCCTTGATTTCTTTGTTCCTTCCAATAATCCTTGCCATAGAAATTATGCTTTTATTTTTCGGCAAAGGTACAAAAAATCCTTTTCACCGAAAAATAAAAGCCTATTTTCTATGCTTTTTTAACAATTAATGCAGTCTCTTGTTCTTTATTATGGTTATTAATAGGCTTTCGCAAATATGTTTACAAGTTACGCCGCCCCGTGTGGATTTCTAAAAGAGGCGGCGTAATCACGTAGTAAAAGGTAGTCACAAAAACAGGCTTATCGCTTGTCTTGTACACCATAATTTATCCAGCGCTCTTGTGGATAGTTGCTCTTGACGATACGCTTGTGGTCGGCAAAAGCATCCTTCACGCGTTTCAGGACTTCATTCATCTCCTTTACCTTGCCAGACAACTTTTCCCGCAATGCGTCACACTCGTCGTTAATCTTCTTAAGAGTGACGAGGTCGTTGCTCATATTTGTCAGCGACTCGTCGTTAATGCCTTTCGACCTAAGTTCGGCAATGTTGCTGTTCAAGCCTTCAATTAGTATTCGGCTTTTCTCAATTTGTAATTCAATTGTTTTTGACATAATGTTTTGATTTTTATATGTTGATTATAAAAAAATAGATTATTTGATTATTTTATGTGAGTTGCAGTCGCAGGGCTTCAAGTTGTAGTTCATGGCGTGTGATGTCAGTCTTGAGTGCAGTCCCTTGTCGGTGGCGTGCCTTGGTGTTGTCAAGCACTTTCTCCGTCAAACTGATGTTTCTTTCCACCACCTCCTGCCTGTTTTGTATTCGGCATAGGTCGAGATAGTGTGAGGCAATCAGGAAACGAATCTCCTGACGGTTGCGGGCATAATCGAGACGGGCTATTTGCGTGTTGATACCGGCAATAGCTATCTGGCTCTCAATGGCTCCTCCCGAGTAGATGACCTGTTGCGCCTTTAGGGCAAAATTGTTCATGAAGTGGGGATTACTGATGTGTTGCCATGAACTGAAGTCGCGGTTGCCGAGTAATCCGTCGCCGAGGTATCCCACACTTGCCGTAATGCCTATATCCGGAAGTTGGGTCGCTTTTGCCGAGGCTTCGTTGTGTAGTGCCGACTCCACCGCCGCGGAATACGACTTTATGCTCACGCTCTGTTCGTCGGCGAGTTGAAGCAGATGGTCGAGAGTGAGCCGTTGCTGTCCCCAGGTCATATACGGCAACAATAGCATAGCCGCAAGGCATGCTTTCCTGTTTTGTCTTTTCATAATTTAAAATGTCTTGTAATTGTCTGTTACCCTGTATTATACGAACCATTGAGGTGTGGTTCTGGCCGAGTTTCGCAGTGCAAAAGTAATAAAAAAAATCGAAAGAACAAGCAATGTATATGCGAATTATTAACCAACTTTAACCTTTGGGTTGGCTCATGCAAAGTGTGTCCAATTAATCAGATACAATATAGGATGAGCATGATGACGGAAATGGTTTCGGCTGTGCGGTTGATGCGCACTGCCTTTTCCATGTCTTCCCTTGTCAGCGGTTTGTCCTGATTGCCAATATATGGCTTGTCGAATGTCTCGCCGAAATACTTGTGTGGACCGCCGAAACGGCAACCGAGGATTCCGGCAAGTGCGGCCTCGGGCCAACCGCTGTTGGGACTTGCATGGCATGGGCCGTATTTCATTACGAATCTTACTAAGTCGAGCCTGCGGGCTGCTATCAGCATCAACATGGCAGTTAGTCGGGCTGGGATATAATTGGCTATGTCGTCAATGCGTGCAGCCACCTTTCCGAATTTCAGATAGCGTGGTGAATGATAGGCTATCATCGAGTCGAGTGTGTTCACCATCTTGTAGCCCAACATTGCCGGCACTCCGCCGATGGCAAACCAAAAGAGTGGGGCTATCACTCCGTCGCTGAGATTCTCGGCGAGTGTTTCAAGTGCAGCCTTGCGCACTTCCTCGTCGGTGAGCTCGGATGTGTCGCGACCTACGATGCGCGACACTTGTCTCCTGCCCTCGTCGAGCGAGCGGTCGATGGCATAGAATACATGGCGCACCTCGCGGATGAGTGTGGTGCCGGCAAGACAATAAAACACCAATATAGCGCGCAATGCCATACCAATATATGTGTTAATTTTGTCAGCAACAACTATCATTGCCCATGCAGATAACACCACAACCGAAATAAGCGTAATGGCAAGCAATGCTCCCTTGAATACACGATATTTCCCCTGGTTAAGCAGACCTTCACCCTTGGCAATCATCTTGCCGAATAGCACTACTGGATGTGGCAGCCGCTCGGGGTCGCCTAACAAGCGGTCGAGAAGCCAACCGAATACTAAAGATAAATTAGGAATTAGGAATGAGGAATTAGGAATGAGGAATGAGAAATTAGGAATTAGGAATGAGGAATTGATGTCCATTGTCTTATTGCATTTATTAGTATGTCGTTTTCATCTTTGCCTTGTGCTGCCACACGGAAGTGGCGGGGAGAGAGTGTGCGGAAATTGGAGGCATCGCGGATGAGTATTCCATGCTCCTTGGCGAGCCAGTCTTTCAGTTCAGCAGCTGTGCCTGAATGCAGTTCGCAGAGCATGAAGTTGGTGTCTGATGGCATAGCAGATATTCCTTCTATCCCATCAAGGGCATTTCTCAGTCTTTGTGCCTCTGATATATAATCTTCAATATTTCTTATAGCCTTGAAATCATTGTCGATGATAAAATGTCCGGCAGATATGGCAAGGGCGTTCACGCTCCATGGGCGCATGCACTTCCTTATGGCCTTGGCAATGCGGTGGGAGGTGACTATATATCCAAGTCGAATTCCGGGAATGGCACAGGTCTTGGTCATGGAATGAATCTGGATGATATTACCTGCCTCAACAGCTTGCCTTGCAGTCATCATCTGGCCAAGCGTGATGTCCTCGTATGACTGGTCGATTATCAATGCATTGTATTCCCTTGCCAAAGATAATAATCCACTTGTGTCGATAGCCTCGCCAGTGGGATTGTTGGGATTGCAAATCCACACAGCATCAGTGTCCTCGTCGGCATCGCCTTGTATTAGCAGGCCAGCATTCCTACAGGCATCCTCATATTCCGAGAATGTCGGTTGGATGATATGATGATGCGAAATGCCGAGATTACGGCAAGCCTCCGCAGCGAGGTATATGGCCTCAGTGGCACCGTTGGTCACGATGACACATTCAGCGTCAATGCCCTTCTTCCCGGCAATCTTCTCCTCAAGTGTCAGTGCCTCTGGCTCAGGGTAATTGCATATTTTCCACAACTCACCTCGTAGGTGTTCCACAAGCGGTGTGATGTCGGCATGGGCATATATGTTCGAACTGAAATTTATCCGAATACCCTCGTATCTGTATAAGTCGTCTCCGTGACCGGTAATCATATGTTGAAGATTGAAGATTGAAAATTGAAGTTCATTGGCGACTTAGGATGTCATATACTTTCGCCATGTCAACGTGCTTTCTGATGTGGTCGGCAAGGCGGTTGTAGTGTTGTTCCTTGTATTCCGCAAAGTCGAATGGGGCGGTGGTCCTTTGTCCGAGGAGGAAATCCACCATGGCGGCATTGTCGAGACAACCATGGAGATAGGTGCCCATACAGTGATTGTCGGCAATGCAACCGTCGGGGGTGCCGTCGGCCTTGACAGTCAGAGGTTTGTATGTGCTTTTGTCTATCGGGGTGGATATGCCTTGATGGATTTCATAGCCTCGCATCTTCAATCCATCCTTGCACATGTCATTACTATTAGTTGCAAGCGTAAACTCCGTCTGGCATGTGATTTTCTTTTCGCCCATGACAGTGCTCATAGGCAACAGACCGATGCCTTCGATGTGGATGGCGTTGCCCTCCGTTTGTCGCGGGTCGTCAATGCTCATGCCCAACATCTGAAAACCGCCGCAGATGCCGAAGATGGTTTTTCCTCGTCTGTGGGCTTCCTTGATAGTGTCAGCCACTCCCTCTTCTTTCAGATGGCGCAAGTCGTCGATGGTGGCCTTGCAACCTGGCAGGATGATGATGTCGGCCCTGAGCAACTGCTCTTTCTCCGTAGTGTAATATACGTTGAGGCGATGGTCTTGCTCAATGGCGTTGAAGTCGGTGAAATTGCTCAGATGTCTCAGTTTCACCACTGCAATGTTGACCTTGCCGTCCTTGGCGAGTCGTTGTTTCTTGTCGAGCACAACGCTGTCTTCGTCTTCCACGCCGATATCATCAAGGAAGGGCACTACACCAAGGACGGGCACCTGGCATAGATTCTCAATCATCTGCCGTCCGTCCTCAAACAGACGCAGGTCGCCGCGAAACTTGTTGATAATGATACCCTTTATGCGCTGTCGGTCTTCGGGAGTCTGGAGCATTACACTGCCGTAGAGACTTGCGAACACGCCACCACGGTCGATGTCGCCCACGAGAATCACGTCGGCATCGGCATGTCGGGCCATAGGCATATTCACGATGTCCCTGTCGCGCAGGTTCAGTTCGGAGATGCTCCCCGCCCCCTCCATGACGATAGGCGAAAAGCGTGTTGCCAGTCGGTCGAAAGCCTCACATGCCTCACGTCTTAGCCAGTCCTTTCCCTCACCGCGGAAGTAGCTGTAGGCATCTCGGTTGCCTATTGCTACACCATTGAGCACCACCTGCGACGTGTGGTCCGACTGCGGTTTGAGCAGAATAGGGTTCATATCCACATGACATGGAATCATGGCAGCCTCAGCCTGAGCAGCCTGCGCCCTGCCTATTTCCAGTCCTTCGGGCGTGGCATACGAGTTGAGTGCCATATTCTGTGCCTTGAACGGAGCCGGATGATAGCCGTCCTGCTTGAATATGCGACAAAACGCGGCTGCGATGACGCTTTTGCCCACATCGCTGCCAGTTCCCACAAACATTATGTTTCTAAGAGTCTTATATGTCATTATCTTCTGTGCTCAATATTTTTTTGCGGAATTACTGTTCGTTCATCTGAGAATACTATGTGTATGTGATATTTCGGTTGCAAATATAATAAAAAATATTTCAACTGTGCGAATGATTTGAGTTAAATAATATAAAAGCTAATTATCTCTATTTCTAATGCAATAATTAGTCTGATAAATAAGAATAGGGAAAAACACACTCAGAATCTCAGTCGGAACAGAGTGGCGGTGGAGTCGGATGTAATCAGTTCGATGCTGCCGCCACTTTGTTTCATTATCTGGCGCGAGATGCTCAGACCGATGCCGCTGCCTGT
>JALERP010000112.1 GCA_022764085.1 Prevotella sp. | reverse complement strand
AACTGGCAGTACATGCGTCTTGCCGACGTTTATCTCATGGCTGCTGAGGCTGTCAACTATCTCGACGGACCTTCTTCAGCTTGGCAGTATATGAAGCCGGTGCTCGACCGTGCCCTTCCTGCTGAAAAGGTTGCTGCTCTTCAGGCAAAATATACCGCAAGCAAGGAGGCATTCCAGGCTGGTATCGTTGAGCAGCGTGCATTTGAGTTTGCAGGCGAGGCTCTCCGTAAAGCTGACCTCGTGCGCTGGGGTATCATCGACGAGAAGATGGCTGAGTGCAAGCAGAAGCTCACAGACCTCGCAAACCGTCAGGGTGCATACGCCGACCTGCCAGAGAAGATCTACTGGAAGCTCGCCGACAATGGTGAGGACATCCTCATCTACGGTCTTAACCACGGCGACACCGACGACCAGGGATCTAACCTCAAGGAAGAAGGCTACACAGCCAAAGACTGGTTTGTGGCAAGCAAGGACGGCTCAAACATCATTACCGACGACTATATAGAAGGTATATACGTCAAGAAGCCAAGTCTCAACTACTTCTGGCCTATCTGGCAGACCTTCATCGACAAGAGCAATGGTATGCTCAACAACGATGGCAACCTCGGCCAGCTTTAATCCACGTTGAACAATAATCAATAACAAGAAAGATTATCATGAACAAAAAACTTATATATACAATGATGTTAGGGTTGGGTTCGCTCGCCCTTACATCTTGTGGCGACGCTTCTGAAGAACTCACCAGCGTACTGCTTGGCCGCGACTTCGCTCCTATCGGACTTGAGGCAAAGAGTGCCACAGAAAACAGCATCACTCTCGAATGGACAAAGTCGCACGATGACGTGACTTACACCATCGAGATATTCCAGGACGACAGCCTCACCTTCGAGGGAAGCCCAAGTAACACCTTTACTGACATTGAGTATGCAAAGGTAAAGGTGACAGGTCTCATATATGACACCAAGTATTCAGTTCGTGTGATGACCGTAGATAATAACGACGCAAGCCGCAACTCAAAGTGGAGCACCGTGTTCTTCCGCACGTCAGCCCAGCAGATATTCAACTCTGTCTCTGAGAGCGACGTCGCCGACCGTAGCGTCATCCTCACATGGCCTGCCGGCGAAACTGCCACAGCTGTTCGAGTTTATTCTGACGAAGCACTCGTGAAGGAGCAGGCTCTCACTGCCGACGAAGTGGCTGCAGGTAAGGTGATCGTTGACGGACTCACTCCCGAGACAGCCTACACCGTTCGCCTCTACAACGGCGAGAAGCAGCGTGGTTCAAAATCGTTTACTACCATCGCCGACCTCAACGGCGCTACCCTTGTACGTCCGGGCGACGACCTCCGTACCATGATCGAGGCAGCTGAGGATGGAGAGGTGTTTGCTCTCTTCGGTGGCAAGTATGGATTCCCCGACTCTGAGGAAGAGGGTAAGACAAGTGCCGCCAAGGTTACGAAGAGCATCGTCATTAAGGGTATCTATCCGACAAACATCCCTGTTATCCAGGGTCGTTTCGAGATCTACGACGGCGCATCTCTTGAAATCAACCAGGTGATCATCGATGGTTCTACCAACTCAACCACCGACCAGGCATTCAACTTCAAGACAGCCGACGTGACATATCCACAGCTCCTCGTCCAGAACTCTGAGGTTTGCAACTTCGGCAAGGGTGTTTACTACCTCAATGTTGCTGCTACAGTCAGCAAGCTCGAGTTCAACAACACCCTCATCCATGGTATTGAGTGCGACGGTGGCGATATGTTCGACTGCCGCAAGGGCCGTATCGACGCTCTGAACTTCATCAACTGTACCATGTACAACAGCTGTGCAGCACGCGACTTCATCCGCTACGACGATGCTTCTTCGCTCGGCGGCTCACCTGTAGTCACTGTTGACGGTTGTACCATCGACGGCTGTGCCAACGGCGGCAAGCGTCTGCTCTATGTACGCTACAAGGGCAACTCTATCGTTTGGAAGAACAACCTCGTCACCAACACAGGTGCCGTATGGAGCAACCAGGCGAAGACTGGCGTTCCTGAGTTCCAGAACAACGCATACTTCAACTGCTCTAAGCTCAACGTCCTCGACGGTGCGGACGGTGGCAAGACCAACCTCTTCATCGACGAGCTGGGCAAGCCTGTTGACGATCCTAAATATAAGGATGCCGCCAACGGCGACTTCACCATTGGCAACGAAGATGTCAGCAAGCTCAAAGTTGGCGCTTCACGCTGGTATAAGTAAGACATAGTTTGTCTTTCGATAGTATAAAAACCGATAGCGGGTGGCATCGTGAGATGTTGCTCGCTATTTTTTTCGTGAGCAAGGCTATTTGTTTACGTAAAGGTTTACGTTTCTTTTTCTATAATTGTCATTGAAAAGTTTGTTGAAGTGCAAAACTTTTAGTAACTTCGCATCGGATAATATATAAAATCATCATTTATGAGAAGAGTTCTCGTTTCTTTTATATTTCTTGTTTGCTGCGTGGTGACCAACGCCCAGCAGTTTCGTCAGGAGTTTGGTTCTCCCAGGAAGACATTCGTTGAGGTAGTGGCAGTGCCTGACCATAGCGACAGTCATTACACAGAAGGGCAGCCTGCCACCTTACGTATTTATGCTCGCGAGGGAGGAGTGCCGCTCAATGGTGTCACCGTGAAGTATAAGGTTGGACCGGAGATGCTTCTGCCGGCCAACGCTGACTCCACCGTCTTTGTTGGAGGCGAGGCGGTAATACGTATGGGCACGATGGCTGAGCCAGGATTCCTCGCTTGTCAGTATGAGTTTATGGCAGGAGGGAAGCTACAGCGCGACCTCGTGAAAGTGGCGTATTCGCCAGAATCCATCCGTTCGTTTACTGTCATGCCGAAAGACTTCAGCAAGTTTTGGCAGCATGCGCTGCGCGAAGCCCGTAAGGTGGAGCTCTCGCCTGAGTATTTTGACGTGCCTGACGCCACTGACGACAAGATAGAGACCAAGCTCGTCAGACTGCATGTAGGCAAAGAGAAGTGGATCTATGGCTATCTCTCCCGTCCGTTAGACGGCAAACAGCATCCCGTGGTGCTTGTTCCGCCAGGAGCGGGAAGTCAGAAGATCTATCCTTCCGACTATTTCCCAAAGGCAGGCATGACATATCTGAAGGTCGAGATCCACGACAACGACCAGCGTCTGCCTGACGATGAGTACAATAGTATGCGTGCAGGGAAATGCGCGGGATATATGCGTCGTGGAATGGCTTCCAAGGACACTTACTATTATAAAGATGTGTATGTAGGATGTGCCCGCGCCGTTGACTTCCTCTGTTCGCTACCCGACTGGGACGGCAAGAACGTCATCGTAACAGGAGGTTCGCAAGGCGGCGCTCTGTCAGTCATCACGGCCGCTCTCAACGAGAAGGTCACCATTTGCGCCCCGTTCTATCCGGCACTGAGCGACCTCACTGGTTTTCTTCATGACAGGGCGGGCGGTTGGCCGAAGTTTTTCTCGGGTACTTATGCTGACGGAGTCGTCGATATTCCAGTAGAGCAGGCGTTGGAAACTCTCCCTTATTTTGATGTGGTCAATTTCGCGCGCACGCTACGTGTCCCCACCTTTATGAGTTGGGGGTACAGCGATGACACCTGTTCGCCTACGTCTATCTGGTCTGTATGGAATGAGATCACCGCTCCCAAGCAGTTTGACATCACCCCAAGCAGCGGCCATTGGCGTTTCCCTAACAGTCAGGACAAATGTTTCAAGTGGATGATGTCCAATCTCGAATAAGAGGCCGCTTTGTTCATCTTCATGAGTTAACAGCCCTTGCTTGCTAAAGTAGAGTATATCACCTTTTTCTGAAACTATTCTAAAAAATATTAGAATTCTTGGTGGGACAAAAATAATGTTGTACTTTTGCAGACAATAAAAAATGAGCGATAATATGAAGAAGATGATACTTTCAGCCCTATTGGCACTATCGGTCAATATGGCTATGGCACAGGGCGATGTTCTGCAGACTGCAACGATGAAACGCGACCTTACGGCAAAGGTCAACGAACAGGTGTATTTCCCCGAGACAGTGCCACCTGGAAACTACAGCGGAATAACATGGCTTGGAGGCAGCCTCTATGCCGTCGTTAGCGACAAGTCGAAGCGCGACGGATTCTTTATCTTCCACATAAATATCGACCCCGACACCGGACAGATCTCACATGCCTATTCCAACGAGTTTCGTGGCGAGGACTATGCCTGCCGCGACAACGAGGGCATAGCCTTTGTGGCACAAGACTCCACCATATTTATCAGTGGCGAGACTGGTAACAGAATTCTTGAATACCGTCTCGACAATGGTCATCGTACAGGACGTGAGCTCGCCGTGCCCGACAGTTTCCGGCAGTCGAGACCAAACCTCGGCTTCGAGTCTCTCTCTTACAATCCTGTCACACGCAGGTTTTGGACTGTCAGTGAGAGCGTGTTGCCTATGGACGGAGAGGCATGCACCCAGAAGAACAAGAAGCAGAACAACCTACGCCTTCTCTGTTTTGACGAGAACCTGCAGTTTGTAGCTGAGTACCCTTATCTGATGGACTATCCTGTACTGAAGTCGAAAACGGCAAATGGATATGCCATGGGGGTGGCAGACGTATGTGCCCTTGACGACGGCCGAGTCATAGTGCTTGAACGCGAACTCTATGTACCGCAGATGAAGTTAGGGTCGTTTGTAAACTGTAAGCTGTATGTGGTCGATCCTTCTGAGGAAGGCTATTCGGTGGCTTTGCACAAGAAGTTGTTGACTCAGTTTAAGACCGTCATCAAGGGAGTGAAGAACGACTTTGCCAACTATGAGGGTATGTGTCTCGGTCCGAAGCTCAACGACGGTTCGCAGGTGCTTGTGATGATATGCGACTCACAAGACCAGAAAGCCAATGTCTTGCACGACTATCTGCGCACGGTGATTATCAAGTGAGTGATGGTTCAGAGGAGGCTATATCTACCAAGCTGCCGTTGCTCTTGGTGCGCATCTCGTTAAGTTGCTGAAGCATCAGCAGCTGTTCATGTGGCAGACGGCCCTGTTTAATGAGTTTCTTGTTGTATTTCCACCAGTTGAGCAGTCCCCGGTTTTCAACCTTCTTCTTGTCGGGCAGTTGATGATGCTCGGCTATGTAGGCTTTGAGAAGGTCGTAGTTCTGTTGCCATCGTAAAGCGTTTTTCATATAGATATTCCTTAACTTCTTTAACTTCTTTAACTTCCATTACTGAAAGGTAAGGATATTATTATTTCGTCACCAATGTGTCTTGGTACTAAAAAACGAGAGGTAGGTCATTTGACCTACCTCTCGTGCGTATTGTATTGACGGGATTATTATGCCCAAGGATTCTCTGTTGGATATGGCAGTGACTTTGGCTGGTTGTAAGCGATGTCCTGAATGCCGAGATACTTGAACACCTCGAAGAGAGTCTTGCCAATGTGAGAGAAGGCAACAGCTCCGTGGTGAGGATAACCCTTCTGGATGAGCACGTGGCGATAGAAGCGGCCCATTTCTGGGATAGCGAAGATACCGATACCGCCGAACGAGCGTGTAGGAACGTCGAGGACCTCACCCTCAGCGATGTAAGAGCGGAGGTTGCCTTGAGAGTCGCACTGCAAACGATAGAATGTGATGTCGCTGGCAGCGATATCACCTTCGAGAGTTCCGCGTGTGAAGTCTGGTTCGCCGCCGTTCTCCAGCAGACGGTTCTGGATAAGCTGATACTTGATCTTACGGTTAGAGCACATCTTGCACTGTGGAGTGTTACCGCAGTGGAAGCCCATGAAGGTGTCGGTGAGCTTATAGCCGTACTTGCCGATGATATCCTCGTCGTAGATGTACTTTGGTACAGAGTTGTTGATGTCGAGCAGAGTGACGGTGTCGTCGCTTGCGCACATACCGATATACTCAGAAAGGGCGCCATAGATGTCAACCTCGCAAGCTACTGGGATGCCGCGGCTTACGAGACGGCTGTTGACGTAGCAAGGCTCGAAGCCGAACTGACTTGGGAATGCAGGCCAGCATTTGTCGGCGAATGCCACATACTGGCGCGAGCCCTTGTGCTCCTCTGCCCAGTCGAGCAGTGTAAGTTCGAACTGTGCCATGCGGCGGCTGAGAGAAGGATAGTAGCAGCCTTCGCCCATTTCCTTTGCCATATCCTCGCAAACAGCATCGATGCGTGGGTCGTTCTCGTGCTTCTTGTAAGCTACGAGCAGGTCGAGCTCAGAGTTCTCCTCTACCTCTACGCCGAGTTCGTACAAGCCCTTGATAGGAGCGTTGCAGGCGAAGAAGTCTTGTGGACGTGGACCGAATGTGATAATCTTCAGGCCCTTCAGACCGATGATAACGCGAGCTACGGGAACGAACTCTGCCATCATCTGAGCCACTTCCTCAGCAGTACCTACAGGATATTCTGGAATGTATCCCTTCAGGTGGCGCATGCCCAGGTTGTATGAGCAGTTGAGCATACCGCAATAAGCGTCGCCACGACCGTTAATCATGTCGCCGTCGCCCTCAGCGGCAGCCACGAACATGCAGGGACCGTCGAAGTTCTTTGCAATGAGAGTTTCAGGAGTTTCAGGACCGAAGTTGCCGAGGAATACAACGAGTGCGTTGCATCCGGCTTCCTTTACTTCAGCCACAGCCTTGAGCATGTCTTTCTCGTTCTCAACTGTAGTCTGGCAGTTGAAGAGGTCGCCCTTATAGGCTTTCACGATGTTCTCGCGGCGCTGTGTTGACAGCGCGATTGGAAAACAGTCTCGGCTAACAGCGATAATGCCGAGTTTCACTTGAGGAATGTTAGTACTTTGCATAAAATTTTTTTTGTTATTAAAATGGTTTACAATTATTTCTTAAGAATAAATTTCTCTATTACGTGAGCCACGCCGTCCTCCTCGTTGGAATAGGTGATATAGTCGGCGGCGTCCTGCACTTCGGTTGAGGCGTTTGCCATTGCCACTCCAAGGCCGGCATATTCTATCATTCCCTTGTCGTTATATCCGTCGCCGATGGCTATCATCTCCTGGCGAGTGATTCCGAGACTGGCGATGAGACGGGCGAGCGACTGTGACTTCTCGATGCCTATGGGTACACATTCAAGGAAGAATCCCGACGAGCGATATACAAGGATGCGCCCTTGCATCTTGGTGGCGAGCCGTAGCTCAAGCTGGTGGAGCGGCTTGGGGTCGCCCACAATGAGGCATTTGTTTATCGGGAACTCCACCTGGCGGGGGAAGTCGTCATACTGCTCAACAGGCATCTTGTTGATGAATGCCTCGTGGAGCACATACTTGTCCTTCTTGCGTGTAGCGGCAATGCCTTCGCCTTGGTATGTTAGTATCTCCATGCCCGCTGCCTTTGCCTCGTCGTAGAGGATAGGTACAAGTTCCGGTGCCAACACCTTATTATATATAGTCTCTCCAGTGTGGCAACTGATAATCTTTCCGCCGTTGTAGGCAAGTATGTATCCGTCGTGGTCGGCAAGGTGGAGCTGAATGGCAAGGGGCATGATGCCGAAAGTGGGGCGGCCGGATGCCAAGACAACCTTTACACCCAGTTCCTGAGCCTTCATCAAGGCATCATAGGTTTTAGGTGTTATTTCCTTTTTCTCGTTGGTAAGTGTGCCGTCCAAATCGAGCACAATCATTTTGTATGCCATACTGGTTTGTCTAAAATTTAGCGCAAAGATAATACAATTAATTTATATTTAGTCAATAGATGCTTTATCTTTTGCTTTATTTAACATTAAATGCTGCAACTTTTAGCTTTGTTGTAGCGTCAAACGTGTGAATTAATGATTTAGTTGACAAGTTAATGGAAATATAATAATATTAGAATATGAAAAAGGTAAAGTTTATGACAATGGTAATGGTGGCTGCTCTTGCGGCCGGATCATCAATGGCATTTGCATCGTGTAAAGATGTTGCCGGTTTGAATAATTCTCTCACGGCAGACAAGGCTGATGACGTGGTGACCGAAGGGACAATCGTGAAGCAGAAGCGCAAGGTTGGCAAGTTTATATCTGTAAAGGTCGAAGGCTCGCCGACAGTGAAATTCGTGCAGGGCAGCAAGCATGAGGTGATTGTGCAAGGCACAAAGGATTATGTTGACAAGGTTAAGACCGTGGTTGACGGCAACAAACTGGTGGTAGGCTTGAAGAGTAGCATCTCGCTCAACATATTCAAGAACAGGAAAGAAAGAAAGAATTTCGTCATTTATGTCACGTCTCCTGACCTCGTGGGAGTGGAGCTTGCCGGTTCGGGAGACTTCATCTGTCAGGGACCGATAGACACCGACCGTCTGGACGTACAGGTGGCTGGCTCGGGAGAAGTTGACTTCAATGGCCGTGTCATTTGCGACAATCTGAATGTGCAGGTCTCTGGTTCGGGAGATGCGGAGATGGCGGATGTTGAGACTATAGCTACTAACTTGCAGTTGGTCGGTTCGGGTGATATCAAGGTGAATCAGAAGAACGTGGAGCACACAAAGATACAGCTGATTGGTTCGGGCGACATCAAGGTGGGGCTTGACAAATGCCGCGACGTGGAGAGCAGTCTTGCCGGTTCGGGCGACATCACTCTCAAGGGCAATATTACAGGCCGTCTCAACAAGGCAAAGGCTGGTTCTGGCGACTACATAATTGAGTTACGCAAATAAAAAAGCCACCAAAAGGCAAAAAAAGACAAACATTTTTCCTGCTTTCATTATTTTTTATTAATTTTGCACCCAAAATTGGTAAAAATATGAAATACGCTATTATAGCAGCAGGAGAAGGTAGCCGTCTGGCAGCCGAAGGTATAGAGCAGCCGAAACCACTCGTGAAAGTGGATGGTAAGCATCTAATTGACAGACTAATCGGGATTTTCATGGATAATGGTGCCGAGGAGATTGTAGTGATATGCAACGATATGACTACAATGGTTCCGCGGCACCTTATTGATATTCAGAGGGATGGACTTCGCGGACGCCCTATTCCCCTGAGATTCGTGGTGAAGAGCACACCGAGTTCGATGCACAGCTTTCACGAAATAAGCCAGTATCTCACAGACGGGCCTTTCTGTCTTACCACAGTTGACACTATCTTCCGAAACGAGGAGTTCAAGGCTTACATTGAGGAACTCAAACGCGTGACTGAGACCGGCGAGGCTGACGGACTGATGGGAGTGACTGACTATATCGACGACGAGAAACCTCTGTATGTGGATGTTGATGATGACATGAAGATTACGGGATTCCTTGATAAGTCGGACACTTGCAAGTTTATTTCAGGAGGTATTTACGGTCTGACTCCTAAGGCTATAGACACGCTCAACGGATGTATGGAGCGAGGTGAGAGCAGGATGCGTAATTTCCAGCGTGCGCTTATCAAAGACGGGCAGAACCTCAAGGCGTACAAGTTCTCGAAGGTTCTGGACATAGATCACAAGAGTGACATTGCCAAGGCGGAGGAGTTCTTGGGAAAGGGAAGGGAAATTAAGAGTTAAGAATTAAAAGTTAAGTGGACTCCAAAGCATTGTAGATAAGAATAAAGACAAAGATATGAAAAGAAGTTTTTCGGAGTTGTTAAAGGCATCGTTCAAGTCGGAAGATACAGAAGAATGGCTTGACGTACATTTCACCAGGCCAATAGGTCTAGCTTTCGCATTGATGTGGGAGAAGTTGGGAGTCCATCCCAACGCAATCACCATATTGTCCATATTCCTCGGAGTGGGAGCGGGATGGATGTTCCACTACGATGATTTCATGTCAAACGTGTGGGGAGTTGTATTGCTGATGTTCGCCAACTTCTGTGACTCTACCGATGGACAGTTGGCGCGACTCACAGGCAAGAAGACACTTGTAGGTCGTGTGCTCGACGGATTTTCGGGCGATGTGTGGTTCTTTGCCATTTATTTAGCTATCGTTGTAAGGTTATGGAACGAACCGATACCTTTCATTGAAGGAGAGACATGGGACATTTTTATATTCCTCATCTGTCTGTATGCAGGAGTTTTCTGCCATTCCCCGCAATCATCGCTCGCCGACTATTATCGGCAGATTCACCTCTACTTCCTGCTTGGCAAGAAAGGCTCGGAGCTTGACGACTCTGCCTCGCAAATAAAGAAATACGAGGAACTGACATGGACAGGCAACTTCATCGGAAAGTTATTCTATAAGAACTATGCCGCATACTGCCGCAGTCAGGAGAAGCGCACGCCGCAGTTTCAGAAGTTTTATAAGCAAGTGCGCGAACGTTATGCCGATGCCGAACAGATACCGCAGGAACTTAGGGACGAGTTCCGCAAGGGTTCGCTGCCACTAATGAAATACACAAATCTGCTGACATTTAACTCGCGTGCCATCATCATATATATAACTTGTCTCGCAGGTGTACCTTATATATATCCTATTATGGAGCTGACTGTGTATTGGGCGATGTATGCCTATATGCATAGGAAACACGAGGAACTTTGTGGGAAGTTGGGAGTTAAGAATTAAGAGTTAAAAATTAAGAGTTAAGAATTAAGAGTTAAAAATTAAGAGTTAAGATAATTTGTTGCTTGCGACGTTATGTATTATTGATATCGGTGATGCTTGTGCTGTTTCCCTTGGTTGGAATGGCACAGCAGGACAGTGTGCAGTGGTATGACCGTGTACATGAACTGGATGGTATTACCGTTGACAAGAGGCGCGGAGCATATAGTCGTAAGGACAATCCGGCGGTGGAGTTGATGAAAAGGGTTATCGGACATAAGCGAATGACCGACCCCACGCATAGGCCATACTGTATGTATGATACATATCAGAAACTAACCCTTGCACTCAACGACGTGACTCCCGAGCAACTCACCGAGGGCGCACTGTCGAAGATACCGGGAATACTCGACCATATCGAGCCTTGTTTTCAGAATAATAAGCTGATAATGCCTGTGACCGTATCGGAGACTGTGAAACGAAATCTGTTCAGCAGTAATCCCAAACGCAGTCAGGTGGTTATGATAGGTGAGCGTTCGGAAGGCATTGACCAGCTCTTCCAAACTGGCGACCAATTGGTTAAGACGCTCAGGGACTTCTTCGGCGATGTCAATCTCTATGAAGACGATATTCGCCTATTGCGCCAGAACTTTATGTCGCCCATAGCCAAGGGCGCCATCTCGTTCTATCGATTTCATATAGTAGATACCGTGAGGGTAGGGGATGACCGATGCATACATCTCGCCTTTGGTCCTGACAACTCAAGGGATATTGGATTCAGTGGCGAATTGTATGTCAGGGATGACTCCACGTATCAGTTGCGCCGCTGCATACTAACAGTCCCCAAGCAGAGCATTGTCAACCATGTCGATAACATGAAGATATGGCAGGATTTCTCCTTGTTACCCACGGGAGAGACTGTGCTCGCCACTGATGACATGATGATAGAGCTGAGTCTTGCCGACGTGTTCGCCAAGAGCGTGATACTTCGCACAACGCGACATTCGGGATATTCTTTCGGCCATATCCCCAATGCATATTTCAGTAATCGCTTGAAGCAAAACGAAGAACGCAGGGCAGTGCAGCGCAGTGAGGCGTTTTGGAATAACTTCAGACGTGTGGGGCTTACACATAGTGAACAACGTATGGGGCAGCTCGTTGACAATATATGGCAATCGTCGCCTGCGTTCCGCACCATAGGCACTGGCGTGAAGTTGCTTGTTGACAACTATGTGGAGACCGGCAAGCCAAGCAAGTTTGACTTTGGTCCTTTGACATCCACCGTTTCCGTCAATTCCATTGATGGCCTCCGCCTTCGCATAGGCGGCAGAACCACCAAGGCTCTCAGCCGCCATGTGGCTATAGAAGGCTATTACGCCCACGGATTCCGCAGCAAGGGCAACTATTGGAGTGCCACGTTGCGCAGTCACGGATTCTCGTTGTCGGCATCGCGCGACATTCGTTATCCCTCTGACCCATTGATGCCAACCGACAAGGACAACATGTTTCTTGCATGGAAATGGGGGGATGACTCGAAGATGTTGGCGTACAGCCGTCAGCAACTGCAATACGAATACGCAGCACCCTCGGGACTGACACTTGCTGCGGCAGTGAAACGCGAGACATACGAGGGGAGAGGTGCGCTGCAATTTGACAAGATAAGGACAGCAGAGATGCGCCTGACACTTGCATACAAAGGCTTCACGCTTAGTCACGCCACAGGTATCGACGGAATGTTCGACGGCGAGTGTCGATACAACACCACCGAGGCGAGTTGGAAGCGAAAGACATCACTGAGGGCATGGGGCACGCTCGATTCCGACATACGAGCAGGTGTGCAGTGGGACAAGATGCCATGGACATTGCAGTTTATGCCGGCAGCCAATATCTCGTATATTGCCCAACCGCTCACCTTTGCGCTCATAGACAATATGGAGATGATGAGCGACAGGTATGCCAGTGCCATCCTCGACTGGGATCTCAACGGCAGGTTGCTAAACCGCATACCGTTGGTCAACCGTCTGAAACTGCGTGAATACTTTAGTCTGCGTATGTTGTGGGGACATTGGACAGACAATGGCTGCACCATGCCAAAGTCAGGCAAGCCATATTTCGAGGCAGCTGTGGGAATACACAACATACTGTCGTTTCTGCACGTAGAATACGTGAGACGACTCACTCATGCCGATATGTCCTCGGCAAACATCCAGGGTGTTAGAATAAGGGCAGAATTTAAATTCTAATAAGATAATGGTTATTTGTTTAGCTGACAATCAAGACATCACCCGTGCCGGAATGCAATTCCTGGCAGAGAAAACACTTCAGGAAATAGAGTTCTACCGCACTGAAGACAAAACCGAACTGGTGGAACGCTTGAGATTGCATCCCGATGCAGTTGTAGTGCTCGACTATACCATGTTCGACATGAATGACGTGGAAGACCTCCAGATACTCTACGACCGTTTCCCCAAGTCGATGTGGATATTGTTCAGTGTGGATTTGTCACAAGATTTCGTTCGCCGTGTCATAGCCATGGGTGGCAGATTAAGCATCCTGCTAAAGGAATCCTCTACCCATGAGGTAAGGGAATGTATCAAATATGCCGCCAACGGTCATCGCTATATATGTCAGCGCATGACCGAGATACTCCTTACACCGCAGGAGAGTCAGGTGATGGATGACGTGAAGCTCACCCCGACAGAAACAGAAATCCTAAAGGATATAGCCATGGGAATGACCACTAAGGAAATCGCCGAAAAGCGCTTCTCCAGTTTCCACACAGTGAATACTCACCGCAAGAACATCTTCCGCAAGCTCGGGGTGAACAATGTTCATGAGGCCACCAAGTATGCTCTGAGGGCGGGGCTTATTGACTCTGCGGAATACTATATTTAATTCAAACTTTCGTTAGGAGTTTTAACACCTCAACTCCTAAAAAAACTTCCCTTCCGAATAGGTAGGAATTAGGAATTGTACAAAAATAAGGGCTGTCTCGCGACAGCCCTTACCCTTACTTTTCTAACTAACTTATTATCAACTATTCATTACTCATTCTGATTTCCGGTGCAAAGGTACGCATAATATTTGGATAATAATTCAAAAAAACTAAAAAAACGCACGTAAACGATTGCGTTTTCAAAATAAATGCGTATATTTGCACTCGCCTAACAATAAAAGGACAAAATTGAAGCAATGGAAGTAAAGAGACATAGGACATCATTGAAAGACCTGGCACAGGAACTTGGCGTGAGTATAGCCACTGTGAGCAGGGCACTTAGAAACAGTCCTGAGATAGGACTGGAGATGCAAAACAAGGTAAAGGATTTGGCGAAGAAACTCAACTATCGCCCCAATCCCTTTGCCCGTAGTTTGAGACATGAGGCACCCAAGATTATCGGTGTTGTCGTGCCTAACCTTGTCACGCATTTCTATTCCGCTGTGCTCGACGCCATCGAGGACGAGGCTTCCAGGGCTGGTTATTCAGTGCTCAGTGCCAACAGTCACGAGAACTGCCAAATAGAAGCCAAGGCAATTGACAACTTCATCAGTATGCATGTGGAAGGCATAATAGCCTGTCTTGCCCAGGACACCACCGACTATTCCCACTTCGAGGAGATAGCCGATATGGGCATCCCGCTCGTATTCTTCGGCAGGACATGCCTCTCCGACAAGTTCTCGTCGGTGACTGCCAATGGCGACGAGGCTGCACAGATGGCAACCAACCATCTCATCGAGACGGGCAGCAAGCGGATTGCCTTCATCGGAGGTCCTAACCATCTCGACATGGTGCGCCGCCGCAAGCACGGCTATCTCGAAGCATTGCGCGAGCACCGCATACCCATCGACCGCGAGATGGTGGCTTGCGGCAAGATAGACTATCAGGTGGCACTCGACGCTGCCAAGCGTCTACTTAGCCGTGAGGACAGACCCGATGCCATACTTGCCTTTAATGATATCATCACCTTTGCCGCCTTCACCGCCATCAAGGAGCAGGGACTTAAAATCCCCGAGGATGTAGCCCTTATAGGATTCACCGACGACCTCCATGCCGCATACGTCACTCCCCAAATGTCAGCTATCGAGGACCAGTCGCACAAGATGGGAACAACAGCCTGCCGACTGCTTCTCAGGTCAATCAAAGGCGACAAAAAGATATATAAGGAGATAGTTCCCCAAAAACTTGTGATACGTCAAACCTCGGCTAAAAAGTAGTGATGCGTGTAAAAAGTACACACCGTATGGTATGTATATAATATGATAAAATAATACTATTTTAGCAGTGATTTTACATTTTAACACATAAAAATAACATTTTAGCACCTTGGTTTTGGTAATGTTTTGTAATTTTGCAGTCGGAATTAAAGCCAAAAGAACAAAATTGTATAACTAAAACCATGTGTTGCAATGAGAAGAAAACCTCTCGACTACAGCCAGGATACCTGGTTCTGTAAAATGATGTTGACGGCAATGCTGCTTGCCCTGCCGCTGATGTCATTCTTTAGTTCAGCTTCACTGTCGGCAAAGACTGTCACGGGTGTCGTGACCTCTGCCACTGACAATGAACCGCTGATCGGTGTAACCGTCAAGGTGGAAGGTTCCGCTTTGGGAACTATAACTGACTTTGACGGAAAGTATTCAATCAATGCCAATCCAGGACAGACAATCGTCTTTTCCTACATCGGCTTCATCTCGAAGTCGGTGAAGGTTGGTGCTGCCAACACTATCAACGTGCAGTTGCAGGAAGACTCAAAGTCACTTGATGAAGTGGTGGTAATCGGTTACGGTACGATGAAGAAAAAACTCGTCACCGGCGCTACAACACAGTTGAAGGGTGACGACATCCAGAAACTGAACACCACTAACCCATTGGCCGCCATGCAGGGACAGACCCCCGGTGTAAACATCGTTTCCACCTCTGGTCAGCCTGGTGCCTCGATGAGTGTCACTATCCGTGGTCTTGGTACTGTGGGCAACTCACAGCCCTTATACCTTATTGACGGTATCGGTGGCGACATCACTACACTTAACCCTGCCGACATCGAGCGTATCGACGTGCTCAAGGATGCCGCCTCTGCTGCCATCTACGGTGCACAGGCTGCCAACGGTGTCGTTCTTGTTACTACCAAGAGCGGTAAGGAAGGCCAGGGCAAAATTACTTATGACGGATATGTGGGATGGCAGTCGGTAGGACGCAAGTTTGACATGCTCAACGCTCAGGATTATATGACCATTATGGATGAGGCCCGCCTCAATTCAGGAATGTCGCCTGTTGACTGGGCTTCGCTTAACGCCATCCATGACGCTAATGGTAATGTATATGACACCGACTGGATTGACCAGGCCATCAACGACGGTGCCATCACTACAAGTCATAGTCTTGCCTTCACTGGAGGTTCAAAGACATCTACGTACGTCATCTCTGGCGGTTATACCGGTCAGGATGGTGTTATCGGTGGTTCGGAGGTCAGCAACTATCGCCGTTTCAACTTCCGTGCCAACTCTGAGCACAAGATGTACAACGGACTCGTAACCATCGGTGAGCGCGTGAGCTTCGTATGGAAGAACCAGAGAGGCATGGGTACTGGTAATATATGGAATAACAACCTGCGCGGCGCATTCTCGTCTTCACCACTGCATCCGGTTTATGATGCCGACGGCGGATATGCAAGCACTGTAAGCTCCGACTGGAACGTCAACGACGGCAACCCTTACGGTTCGATGATGATGGGTCGATATAACCAGACCAAGGGAGGAACACTCGACGCCAACGTTTATATGCAGATTGAGCCTATCAAGAACTTGAAGATAAAGACTGTATATGGTATCAGCTATGGTACATCCGACTATCGTTCTTACTCTCCGATATATCAATTCACTCCGCAGAGTGCATCCACCACAACGAGCGTCAACCAGAGCAACGGACACGGTCTCAGTATGGTATGGACTAATACTGCACAGTATGACTTCACTCTGAAGGGTGGTCACGACTTCTCAGCCCTCATCGGTTCGGAGTGGTCGCGCTATAACGGTAGCAGCACCGGCGGTTACAACGATGGACTTATACCAGGATTTGCTGATTGGGAACATGCTTTCCTCAATAATACTAACGGAACCGACAACAAGAGGGTGAACGGAGCTCCCTATGACGAGACACGAGGCATGTCGCTCTTCGCACGTATTGGATGGTCGTGGAAAGAACGCTATATGCTCAACGCCACTCTCCGCGCCGACGAGTCGTCGAAGTTCGCTCCTGGTCATCGTTGGGGATATTTTCCCTCAGTGTCTGCTGGTTGGACAATCTCTGAGGAGGATTTCATGAAGAGCACCAAGTCATGGCTCGACTTCCTGAAACTGCGTGCAAGCTGGGGACAGGTGGGTAATGCCAATATCAACTGCTATCAATATCTCGCCCCTGTGACAACCACTAATATTAACTATAACTTCGGAATCGATGCCGGACAGACTGGTTGGTCGACAGGTTCTTATCCCTCGCGCCTTGCCAATGAAGGTGTGAAGTGGGAGACATCAGAGCAGATAAACGTAGGTATCGACGCCCGTTTCCTCAACAGCCGTCTGTCGCTTATTGCCGACTGGTATATCAAGAAGACCAAGGACTGGCTCGTGCAGGCTCCGGTATTGGCAACTGCCGGTACTGAAGGTCCTGTAATCAACGGTGGTGACGTGAAGAATACAGGTATAGAGCTTGGTCTTACATGGAATGACAATATCGGCAAGGACTTTACCTATAGCATTGGCGGTAACTTCGCATACAACCACAATGAGGTGGGAAGCATTCCTACCGAGGATGGTATCATCCACGGTGCAAGCAACGAGATTTATTCAAATGCCGAGGAGTTTTACCGTGCCGAGAACGGACATGCCATCGGTTACTTCTGGGGATTCAAGACTGCCGGCATCTTCCAGAACCAGCAGGAAATCACTGACTGGATTGCAGCCGGTAACGGTGTGCTGCAGTCGAACGTGCAGCCTGGCGACACCAAATACATCGATGTGAACCACGATGGTGCCATCAACTCATCCGACAAGGTTGACCTCGGCAACGGACTGCCGAAATACACCTTCGGTTTCAACCTTACATTGGGTTACAAGGGCTTCGACCTCAGTGCCAACTTCACCGGAGCCGCCGGATTCCAGATTGCACAGAGCTATCGCGACCCCAACTCATCACAGGGTAACTACAGCAAGTCAATCCTCGACCGCTGGACTGGTGAGGGAACAAGCAACTCCAAACCGCGCGTGACTTACGGTGACGTGGGTAACTGGCAGTTCTCTGACCTCTATCTGCAGGATGGCGACTATATCCGTCTGCAGAACCTCACTTTAGGTTATGACTTCAAGCGTCTTATCTCATGGAAGGGAATCTCCAAGTTGCGTCTCTACGTGCAGGCACAGAATCTCTTCACACTCACCAAGTATGACGGAATGGATCCCGAAATCGGTTCTTATAACGGAACCAACGGAAATAGCTCCGACTCTTGGGTATCAGGTGTAGATATGGGTTATTATCCTCATCCACGCACATTCCTCGTAGGTATGAACATTGCTTTCTAATTAGGAATTAGGGATTAGGAATTAAAGAATTAAATAATAAAGAATAAAAGTTCTTATGAAGACAAAACATATATTATTATATAGCGCATTGGCTGTAGCAGGTATGGCAGTGACATCGTGCTCAATGGACACGGAGTCGAAGACGAGTCTCAACGAAGAGACAGCATACCGCAACACCGAGGCTATCGAGATGGCTCTCGTGGGATGCTACGACGGATGGCAGCGCACAATCAGCAGCGAGGAAGTGGGTGTATATATGCTTGCAGAGTTCTGCTCCGACCAGGCACATGCCGGACTTGGTTTCTCTGATGCCAAGAACTATAATGCCCTCGACCAGTTTGACCTGTCGGTGGCTCCTTCTTACAACAACCTCTTCAACACCGACTGGATAAACTATTATTCGGCCATCTTCCGCTGCAACAAGGTGATACAGTCGGAGAATACCACCGACTGGGCTGGCGACGAGTCAGCCAAGGGACGCGTTATCGGTCAGGCCCGCGCTCTGCGTGCCATCCTGTATTTCGACCTCGCCCGTATGTTCGGCGATGTGCCTCTCATCACTGTTCCCACCGAGGAGAACCTGCCCCGCACAGCAGCTGCTGACGTATATAAGCAGATATTCGATGACCTGAAGTATGCCGCAGCCAACATTCCTGCTGACGCATTTCCAATAGATAAGGATAGTCGCAAGGGTAATGACGGACGTATAACAAAATATGCAGCCGAGGCCCTGATGGCTCGCGTGTACCTATATTATACTGGCTACTATGGACAGGAAAATGAAGGTTGCACCAAGCAGGAGGCTATCGATGCGCTCAACGACATTATTGACAATGGCGGTTATGAGCTGGAGGCAAACTATGCCGACCTCTTTATGCCGGCATGTACTACCGATGGTTCTAACGGTGGTACCTATGCATGGAACACTACCTTCAAGGGAAAATATTATGATGGCAGCAGTTTTGTTGGCGACATCTCCAAGGAGGTTATCCTCAACCTTAAGTTTGCCGCTACTTCCGACTATAACGGCAATGCCGACGGTAACGTGTTCCAGGTATATCTCGGTCCCCGCAACAAGTGTGCTACAAGCGTGAATATTGCTTCTGGATGGGGAGCTTGTCCTGTCACAAAAGCCTTTGTAGATACCTACAGGGAAGACCCCCGTTTCAGTGCTTGCGTATGGAGCTGTGCCGATGCTGGATTTGCTGCTGATGTCAACGACTCATACGAATACACTGGTTATTACACCCGCAAGTATGCTCCCCTCTGCTTCTCCGACGGAACGCGTCAGGAGGTGGGATTCCAGCTTGGCGAGCAGCACATGAACATCACTTATTATCAGGACTGGACAGTGATGCGCTATGCCGACGTACTGCTGATGCACTCTGAGCTTACCGAAACAAACACAGGATTGAACATGGTTCACCAGCGTTCATGCCCGGGTGAGTCTCTCTCTTATAGCATCGAGAACATCCGCAAGGAGCGCGCCATAGAGTTTGCATTCGAGGGAATCCGTTTCTGGGACATCATGCGTTATGAGAAGGACGGCGCTTATGCCGGACGCGCCATAGCAGCGGCTCAGAACGGAGCGAAGGTAATCAACGGTGGTGTTGACGCAGTCACATCTTTCAATATTGACAACTTCAATGCCAAGAAGGGTTTGATGCAGATACCTAACACTCAGATTACTCTCTCTGGTGGCGTGCTGACTCAGAATGCGGGATGGTAATTCTTTTTGATTAAGAGTTAAGAATTAGGAGTTAAGAATTAAAAATTATAGTTCATTTCTTATGAAACTGAAAAAGATATATACAATGATGGCAGGAGCCGCAATGATGCTGGCTGCCTGTTCGCCGGATGACTTCGGATTCGGTGCCGCTCAGTATTCGAGCGACGACCTGAAATGTCCGGACGCCTATACCGTGACGATCGACGGTAACTATGTGACCCTCGAGTCGAAACTCAAGGGCTGCACACCGTTGTGGGTGACTCCCAACGGACGTTCGCAGGAGCAGAGATTTACTATTGGCCTGCCTTTCGCTGGTGACTATGAGGTTACTCTCGGTGCCGAGACACGCGCGGGAGTGGTATATGGTGACCCATACCAGTTTAATATCCCACAGAACGACTTCTCGCAGCTCGAGGCAAAGATATGGGAAAATCTTGCCGGTGGAGTGGGCAAGAGCAAGAAGTGGGTGCCATGTAATGGTGACTATGGTATCGGACGCTGCACAGGTCCTGTGATGTATGGCAACCCCGATGATACAAGAAACGACGGTTCGGGTTCTACCGACTTCGTCTTCGGTAGCGACAACTGGGCGCCCAACTGGGACCCTGGTTTCCAGTCATGGCTTATCCCTGCCGACGACCCATACATGGCTTCGTATATGGAATTCGGTCTTGACGCACAGAACGGATGTACAGCAAAGGTGTTCCGCAACGATGCCAATGGCGGCACGATGATGAACGGTAAGTTCAATCTCAACGTGAGCGACTTGACACATCCCACAATCTCGTTCTCTGACTGCTACTCTCTGCACAATGCGGCTTTTGATGAGGTTTGCTCCAACTATACACAGGATGTGAAGATTGTCGAGTGCACACCTTATCTTTTGCAGATTGCCACGATGCGTACCAACAGCGAAGGCCCATGGTGGCTTATCTGGAACTTCGTGTCGCAGGAGGTTATCGACACCAACGGCGAGTGCATTCCTAAGGAAGAAAGCGGACTCATCGAGAAGACAGAGCCTCAGTTGCCTACATTCAACAACCTCACTACCGACTTGTTTACAACAGAAATCAACGGTGTGACATACGTGGGCAACCAGATGACATTCATCATCAACGACGAGACTCCTTACGACTGGATGTGGTGGAACGGTTCACCGTCAGTATCTGCATGGGAGAGTGTTACCAAGGGTGACTACTCCACCAACTGGGCACCGGCATGCGGCGACGAGATTGGCGACTTCGAGCTCATCATCTCACGCGCTTCCGACGGCAGCTATAACTATGAGTGTGGCGACAAGTCGGGCAAGGTGACTATCGCCGACGGCAAACTCACTTTCGACGACGAGATTACAATCCTCACTGCAAGCAACGATACACGCACAGTGACCGTGACCGGAAAAGAGTTTGTTGTACTCGCATGCGAGCCAGGTGATGCTGTAACCATCGGTGTTCCTGCATCAAATGACGAAAAGGGTAATATCGACTCATATCTCTGCGCAACCCTCAACTTCAAGAAGATAGAGACAGGAGCAACCGGTCCTACCGTAGTGCCTCTCAACACCAACTATGGCGACGAGGGCATCTCATGGACAGAGAACGGATGCGTTCGTCTCGGCTTCCACCACTATGGTGAAGGCGGTAAGGGAATCTTCAAGGATGCCGCAAGCGTTAAGCTGAAGAAGAACCAGACCATCAAGGTGACATTCAAGTTCAAGCCTGGAGTCATCACATGGAGCAAGACACCTAAGTGTGCCCTTATCGACAACAATATCAAGAAAACATGGGAGCCTGGATGCTTCGACCTCGACGACGCTGTGGTAGTGAATGTTGACGGCGAAACCACCGTCACACTGACCAACACCACCGGTGCAACACAGAAGTTCATCGACACTTGTCTCGACCTCTCAATCCAGTTTGACGGATTTGGAGAAGGTGACTATACCGATATGTTCGAGAGTGTAACATGCGTTATCGAGTAATATTGTGACTAAGAATTATAAAAATGTAAATTCTTAAACAAGAAGATAAAATGAAAAATAAAATATTATTTAGTATAATGGCGTTCGTCCTCGGCTTCTGCTTTACGGCATGTAGCGACGATGACATTGCGGTTAATACCACCCCGCTGCTGAAGGACGGTTCGGTAGTCACTGGCTCTGCCGACGTGACCTCTACATCTGCCACTATGCACGGAACTGTTGCAGGACTGGAAAGTCAGGCTCAGAGTGCATACGTAACTGGATTCTACTATGGTGTATCCCAGGACAATCTCTCGGAGCGAGTGTTGGCAAACAGCGCATCTGAGTTCAGTGCCACTATTGCCGGTATGCCGGGAACAGTGTATTACTATCAGGCCTTCGTCACTCTTCAGGGCAAGGTGACATACAAGGGTGAGGTGAGCAGCCTCATACTCACCGACTCGAAGGCTATCACTGGCGACTATAAGGATCTTACAGCCACTACTGTGAAACTGTCTGGACAGATTCAGCAGTTGCCTGCCGATGCTGAGGTTGGTATCGTGGTATCGGGTGTTGCTGGCGACGAGCGTGTTCGTGCCGGTGTGCGCATCCCAGGTGTGCTCGGTTCTGACTATAGCATTGATGCTCTCGGCCTCATTCCCGGAACAACATATTACTATGCCGCCTATCTCGACCTCGGTCAGGGTGTAGTATATGGCGACACCAAGGAGTTCACCACTCCCGCCAAGGAATTTGACGTTGACAACGACCTCGTTGACCTCGGTCTCTCCACCAAGTGGGCAAAGTGCAACATCGGTGCCAACTCGGATACAGAGCTTGGAGCGCTTGTAGGATTCGGCGACCTCACTGGTTACAACACCAGCATCAATCCTGAGGATTATGCCTCTGGTGATGTATATAAGTCAGCACAGGATATAGCCAACAAGGTTACTGACGGTAAGACAACTATTCCTACTATCGCTGAATACGAGGAACTCTTCCGCTGCTGCAAGGTGGAGTGGATTGAGAAAGAAGGAGTGGCAGGATATAAGTTCACCGGTCCTAACGGTAACTCTATCTTTATGCCTGCTGCAGGTTCGCGCACTCAGGGCACTACTACAAGTGTAGGCACCGAAGGTCGCTATCTCTCAGGCTCTGTCAATGCCACCGACCCGCAGTTTGCCATGAGCTACCTCTTCAACCAGGGTGGCAATGCCCGTTCTACAACTCCTGTATATCAGGCTCTTGCCGTTCGCCCTGTTTCAGTGGCAAAGAATATTCCGTTTGACAAGTCATTGCTCTGCAAGACATGGGAAATCGACCTCACCCTCGATGGTGAGTATAAGGTATTCCACGGCCCTACATATTTCTATGGTACGCAGGATTCATGGCGCACAGTCACCAATGGCGAACCAGTCGTAGGCGACTCTTGGTGCTGGGATCCTGACTTTGCCGGCAACTCTTGGGCTGTAGGTGGCAGTGCCGCCAACTGCCAGGGTTCTATCACCTTCAACGAAGATGGAACTATAGTTGTGAAGCATGTGGATGCCGAAGGTAAGGAAACGACTGAGGAAGGTACATACACCGTGGATGAGGCTAACAAGACCATCACCCTCGAAGGCGCCAACTGCCTTGCTCCCGCAAACTACGGTCCTGGATATACAGACGACTTGAAGAACAACATCAAGATACTCTCACTCACCGACAAGACATTGCAGTTGGCTGTGATGCGCACTGATCCTTCACAGGGTGCATGTCTGTTGAGTATCAACATGATACCGCAGTTGGAGAAGTATGGATATAAGGCTGTGCTTTCTTGCTATGGTCAAATACCTGGTGGCGGTGAACCTTCCGACGCTTGGGCTGGAGCTACAGTGACAGTGGCAGGTGGACAGACTGGTACTTACACTGTTACATTCAATACATCCGAGCCTCGCGCTTACGGACAGGTATATGTTCTTGATATCGAGGGCTTCGCAGCAGCCTATCCTAATGCTTTCGTCAAGATTGACACTCTTAAGGCAGATGGCAAGGTTATTCCGTTTGATGCAAACAAGTTCTATTATGGCAACATTCAGGACGATGGCAAATATCGTGTCGAGATTGCAAACATCTGGGGTTGCGGACATAATGACGACTGGACTGGATTGAAGGACACTCCGTTCCATCCTGGAGGTGGCGAGACCACCGAGGAGACAGCCCTTGCCTTCAACTCCACCTTCGAAGTGACATTCACCATCGTCTCTCTCGACACCAACCTCGAGTTCACTGCCAAGCAGACAGCCGTAGGTCTGAATTCGGATTGGACGATGCCAGGCCAATGGGGCAAGGAGAATCCTGGAGCCGTCAAAGTGGTGAAGGAAAACTTCCAGTATAAACTCGCTTCCACTTCCGATTTTAGTATGCTTCTCGATGTGGATGCAGACTGTGGTGGCGTAGGTCCTGCTAACGGTGCCGTATGTCTCGTTGATATTGTGGACATCCGCAAATACTTCTCAGGCTTCTCGGCCGAACTCAAGTCTGTAGTCAATGACGATGTGAATGTTCCGTTCGATGCTTCCAAGATTCTCTATGGCGACATTGAGAACAATGGAAACTTCCGTGTGGAGCTCCATAACATTTGGGGTTCTGGCACTGCTGCAAATCCCGCATTCGATGGATCGACACAGGTAGAAGGCAACAACTGTGTGCTGTCTCTCGGCTATCAGAAGTCATGTAAATACACCATAGGTAACTTCTCTTCTGAGCTGTTTGCAAAGCCGTGGTGATTCTTGAATTAAGAGTTAAGAATTAAGAGTTAAGAATTAAGAATTTATGAAAAAAATATCATTATTTCTGATGCTCTTTGCCATGAGCGCAGTGATGTTGTCGGCATGTAGCGACGACAGTAACCCCAACCCATTGGCAGACAGCAAAGGTAAACTCAACATCACTCTCACCGAACTCGCTTTCGGTGTGGAGGGTGGTGACGCCGTTTTCACAGTGCAGGGCGGTACGGCTTTCGTGCGCTCCGAGGCCGACTGGCTTTCTGTCGCCCGCATATCAGGCGACAAGAAATCATCATCTTTCTCTGTAGTATGTGCAAAGAACACCGGTGAGGAGCGCCAAGGCACTATCCTTGCCAACCTTGACGGTGCCTTTGACCGCATTGTAGTGACTCAGGCTGGAAAGATAGTAAAGCCAGAGGAGACTTACACCTTCCGTACTGCCAAGGAGATTGCCGCAGAGATGTATCCCGGATGGAACCTCGGTAACACTCTTGAGGCTTCGGGCGATGGTGTTGCAGCCGAGACAGCATGGCAAAACACCAAAACAACACAGGAGGTTATCGACTTTGTTAAGGCACAGGGCTTTAAGTCGGTACGTATTCCTTGTTCATGGTATATCCACTCTACCAATGGCAAAATCGATGCCGCATGGTTGGAGCGCGTGAAAGAGGTTGTGGACTACTGTATGAATGCTGG
>JALERP010000104.1 GCA_022764085.1 Prevotella sp. | reverse complement strand
ATCGGCCCTAATATCCATATCTGCCGTAACCAAACCATCCTCTGCGCCAATCAACTTATTGCCAACTACGGCTACTGCCGCATTGACATGGACAAGAAGGAACTGGCAGGACCCGACTGGTGGAGACCTACCGTAAGGGGGTGGATGGAGGAAGTTGCCATGGGTGTGATGCAACGCGAATGGGCTGACATCATACAGAGCCTTGACGAGCAGTTGGTGTATGAATCGGACATGCAGCAGATCTTCGGCGGACTGATGCAGCTGCGCATTGAGGCTGACACGTCTGAGAAGTCGTTGCGCACGGGTGACGTGCCGCCGCTGACGCAGTCGCAGATTAACCACTGCATGGAGAAGGTGCTAATAAAACACTTCGGTAAGGGTGGCGCGGGAATGTGTACTAAGTGGGATATCCTCAACGCCATGACTGACACGCTCAAACCGCTGAACAACAGTGAGGGCCAGCGGGTGCCGATATGCGACACGTCGCGACTGCTGCCGCAGTTGGCGAGGTGTGCGGAGTACCTCTTATAAACTCAACTTTCGCAAGTAAGGATAATAGTTGGTAGTTAAGGAGTTAAGCCAAATGTTGTTGCGCTTATATCCAATGCTCAATACTAATGGCTTTTTTCGCTACCGCTCAAGGAAACTCCTCCCAGCGACCAACGGGAGCGATAACTCCTTAACTCCTTAACTTCCAAAAGTTGAGAATATGCGAAAATTAAGTAATTAAGAATTAAGAGTTAAAAATTAAGAATGATGGACAAGACAGAAAGAATAATCGATATGACTGAACATCCTGAGAGATATTCTGAGGATGAACTGAGAAAGATGCTCATCGATGATGACGAGGGCAGCCGTATCTACCGTACTATAGCTGATCTCAATGTAGCTCTCAGTTTCGAGGAGACATCTAAATCAGACAATAAAAAGGCAGGAATGGGATTGTCTGCCCATTGGAATAAACCAGGCTTCATCAATAAGACTGCTGCGGTGATAGTGGCTATATGCCTGATATCCGGCATCACATACGCCGCAGTGGCTCTTATACATAACCCCTCAACTCCCGAGAAAACGGAGACAGTTGCCCCTGCGCCTTCCATATCTACGTCAACTCCCGTGCCCGACAAGTCTGCGTCGAGTGTCCGCGTTCCCATAGTCAAAACCTATGAGGATGCCTCCCTTGCCACCATTGTCTCGGATATTGCCGCTACATTCGACAAGCAACAGGCTTATCGTTCGGACAAGGCCAAGACCTTGCGGCTCTACTTCCGTCTTGACACACGTCGAGGTATAGAGAAGAACATCGAGGAACTGAATACATTTGAGAATATAAACATCGAAATAAAAGGAGACACCATAGTGGTGGATTAAGTTATGATTATCATTATCACTATTATAGCCCTCTTTATGTTTTTTTCAGAAGAGGCCAATGCCCAGAGGGTATCACGCGACTATCACGACGTATCCATGTCGAAGGCTCTTATCGACCTCGACCGTGCCTCCTCGCACTATCATATCAGTTTTATATATAACGAATTGGAAGATTTCACCGTCACCAAGCGACTTGACGACCGTCCCGTGTTGGATGCCGTGCGCGACATTGTGGGCTTTTACCCCATGTCGATAAGTGTGGGAGACAGTATTATTGCCGTGGAATGTGTGAATAAGGCTGAAAGAAGACTCATCGGACAACTCATCGACGAGAATAATAATCCGGTGGTATTCGCCAATATCCAACTGCTCTCGATTGCCGACACTACATTCATCACAGGAGGAGTGAGCAATGAAAATGGTCAGTTTGTCATCCCTTGCCAAGAACCTAAGGTGAGGATGCGCGCATCTTGTGTAGGACTCAAAACAATTGAACGAATCGTTGAAATCGGTGAAATCGGCGAAATTCGCATGAAAGGTGAGGAATATGCCATCAATGGTGTAGTAGTGAAGGGACATCACCGTGTGGATAAGGTTGACCGCTCGGTGTTTACCTTCTCCGACGAACAGAAGAAGATTTCCCGACAGACTCAGGAGATACTCACCACTCTGCCCGGATTGCGCTTTGATGTCCAGACCGGCACATTGAAGTCAATGACGGGTAAATCGCTGAAGATACTCGTGAACGGTGTGGAAGCCACCGACAACGACCTCAAGAGCATACCCGTGGATAAGATCAAGAATGTGGAATATTACACCATTCCACCGGCACGATATGCTGATGTGGGCACGCTTATCAACATCAAGACGCAACCCCTTGATGCCGGTTATGCCGCCGGGTTCGACGTGATGCAGGCTGCATGGGTGGCATTCAACAATACCAATCTCTACGTGCGCTACAACAAGGGCAACCATCAGATTGCTTTCGACTATAGTATGCAGTATCGAAACAATGCGGGTTGCGAGAGTGAGGATTCGTATGTCTTCACCGATGGAACCACAGTTTCCGACTATCTCTACCGTGGCGACTACCATTTCGGCTACTGCAACCAGGACTTCAATCTCAAGTATATATTCAATAAGGAGAACGACTTGACCTTCCAAGCAAAGTTCTCTCCAAACATCTTCACACAGTTCTGGCGTACCGACAATAAGATTGAGGCACATAACAACCCGCTGTGGCAAGACGGCGAGGGGCGTCTGGAGAGAAAGGTGCGCAGCTTCGGTCCGTCGCTCGACCTTTATCTTAACAAGAAGCTCAATGGCAACCAGGAACTGACCGTCGATGTCCTCGGAACATATTATCATAACTCTCAGAACGACCATAACAAACAGCAGACAACCTCTGCGCAGCCAGAATCCCCCACCGGGGGGCAAGGTGGAGCTGTGCTCTTTGACGATGACATGCGCGCCAAGAACGATAAAATCTCTCTCATCGGCGAAGTGGCCTATACCAAGTCGTGGGGAACAACCAATCTTTCGTTTGGCTATAAGGCCACTCTCGCAAAGTCTGACTACAAGATACGCAACATGCTATCCGACTACAACGAGTATGCCTATACATCGCACAACGACAATCACTATTTCTACGGTGAAATCGGCGGAAAACTCAAAAAACTGAGCTACAGGCTTGGTGTCGGAGGGACATACGTCAATACCGATAACGACGTGACTGACTACTCTAAGTTCTACTTCACGCCAAAGCTCGTTCTGTCCTATCCCATTAAGAACGGACAGTTGCAATTGGAGGTGAGGTCGAATCCTGTGCTGCCGTCGATATCCCAGCTTAGTAACAGTGCAAAGATGTATATCCCGGGGCTTATAGAGACAGGAAATCCTTACTTGGAGTCGGGCAACGACAATTGTGCCATACTATCGCTCAATCTCTCGCATCCGTATTTCGACCTCTATACCCAGGCACTTGTGGATTATATTTCCAACCCTATCTGCAGCAGCTTCAAGTGGGACAAGGTGGGAGATGATCGTTGCATCGTCATGTCACCGCTCAATGGCAACTACGAACTGCAATACGGAGGTATGGTATGGGGTAAACTGAAACCGTTTAAATCTGAGCTTTTCACCATAGGTGTATATGTAGGAGCATGGAATGATACGTATAAGAGCGACATCATAGGACGCCAGTCGCATTTCCGTCTGCCCGTCAACTGGGAGTTGGGATTCCGCAAGGGACGTTTTGGTGCGTCGTGGTATTACAACACTGTGACGAAAAGCATCAACGGTCCGTTCTTGCATAAGTGTGAGAACAACAGCGAGCTTTCTGTATTCTATCAGCATAAGGAGTTGAGGGTGCAGCTCACGAGCGTCTTCCTCCTGCGCACACCCCACTATGAGTCGGAGACGTTGCCCAACGACATCCTACAGTTCCGTCATTGGAATGAGATTCCCGAACAGCGTTCCATGGTGTGTCTCACACTGAGTTACAACATCTTCTCGGGCAAGCAGAAGGATGTGCAGAAGAAGATCAACAACCGCGACTGGGATAAGGGAACGATTTGAAATTAAGAACTAAGAGTTAAGAACTCAAGTTTCGGAAGTATTTTTGAACCACAGAGTTTAAGAGATTAAGAGTATTTATATTAGGAAAGAGACTGAATAAACAAAAATCTCTTTTCCTCTTTATCTCTGTGGTTTAAATAAACCCCTTATACATTGGGAATTATTACTACAGATAGTTGAGTAATAACCATAGCGTGACAACGTGACAACGGTATATATAGAAACTTCCTAAATCGGGAAATTCGCTTACTATATATATAGTTCGTTAATTTCCTCTCCCACGACTTTTTTATATAATATATTGTCACGTTGTCACGCTCCTCTTGACTTACCCCCTCAACGCAGCTACCTGCGAAGCCAATCGCAGATACCTGCAATGGCAATCGCAGATACCTGCGTTCGGGACATGAGGCACTGGGAGTGAACCCAACGACCAGGCTCCTGCCGCCGATTGCCGTGAAGTACATTGCCGAACAGTTTGGCATCGACCTATGACTGCCCAACCACGGAAACGGACAGAAACGGACAGAAACGGACAGAAACTGACTTATCTCGCATTATCTGGCTGAAACGGACAGAAACGGACAGCGACCGGGAAAAATGTCGTAACTTTGCAACAGAAAACGACAAGGTTTTCATTTAAGTCCAACCCCCTGCCGGGCAGGGCATAGCCCTGTAAATACCAAGTCCCATACCGGCGATGGGCAATTATATGATTAACTCAAGTTTCGCAAGTAATTTTGAACCACAGAGTTTAAGAGTATTTAAATTTGGAAAGAGACTGATTAACCAAAAATCTCTTTTCCTCTTTATCTCTGTGGTTTAAATAAAACCCTTATACATTGGGAATTATTACTTCAGAAAGTTGTGTATAATTTCACATATATGTATGTTATATTGTCGTAAATGAACGAAAACGTCCTTCCGAAAAGTTGTATGTTAGGTAAAAGCTTTGTAACTTTGCAAGCGGAAACAGGCTTACAGCTCCTGTGGCTGTCGAAAAAGCATGTAACTATTCAGCAGCCCTCACAAGCAAAGCCATTGATGCTTAGAATTGAAGGTACACTCCATCTGCTATTGCCTTGGGATAAGCAATAGCTCTAATAACATTAAACGCTGATTGTCCATTCTTCTTGGCAGTGTCCATG
>JALERP010000036.1 GCA_022764085.1 Prevotella sp. | reverse complement strand
GAGAAACCGGTTGCAACCCTTCTTCCAATAGAAACATTCGTTCATTGCATGCAAGATATGTTGCAATGAACGAATTGTTGTATAGGACGAACGCTTTGTTCTTGCTGTCACTCTGATACATATATAATTTTGCGACAGAGTTAAACAACCACGACAACAAAACAAAATCTATCAAGACATGAGAGTCCTTAACAGTAAGAATGCGGCCATGGTGCTTGCCCTGATGCTGGCAAACATTCCTATGGCATACGCACAGGAAGACGAGAGCAGCAGCAAGGAGGAGGGCAACCGCAACGTGATGCTCAATGCCGCCAGTGCCAACGGACCTCGCGAGATTCAGATAGGTCTGCCGTCTGCTGATGTCAACGTACTGGAAAACGGTCTCCCAGTTACCTTTGCTACAAATCCTCACAGTGTCAACTCCAACTGGCGCTCCGACGCAAGCCATAGTCATGTGGGACTGCTGAAAATCTCGGAGACAGCAATAACAACGGGTAACATCGGTTATGCCGTCAACTCGTGGACAAAGCTTGGCGAGAAGGGATTCCATGGCTCTCTCAACTACAAGGCCAACCACTTCGGTCAGCAGGAATATTCGTTGAATTTGAACGGTTCCATCGGTGAAAACTGGTTTTACAGTGCCAACATGTATCAGGACTTCGACCCCGGAACATTCAAGATACGCAGTTCGCAGTATCAGGATCGCACACAGATATATAAGGTGGCTCTCACCCACCTCTACGACAAGGGCAGGGGCGAGCTGACAGCCATGTACCACTATTCAAACAGCCATCCTCTCTATACCTTCGCCACACAGTCGGCTCCTTTTATCTATGTAGGCGACGGAAGCGTGAAGGAATACGGCAAGTTTAAGCTCGGTACTACATCATATCTGCCAGTTGACGCAAACATGACATATATGGACATGCGCACCGGTGAAATCAAGGAAACTTCACTCTACGATGCCGAGGGAAACCGCTCAAGCCAGTTCTTCCTTTCAAACAAGTATCGCTGGGACAACGGCATGACATGGAACATCAGTGCACGCTATGACCACGCCCACGGAGCACTCGTATATCAGAGCCCAATGTCGTTGATGAATGTGAAGGGCAATCAGGCATATAATTATATGTTGATTACTCCCGAGGGAAAGCATGAGAACTACACTGGTGAGTATGTGCAGTCGAGAATGTCATGCCTTAATTCGGGCGACATCGACGAGTTTCTCCTCACCTCCGAACTTATCAAGAAATTTTCTACAAGCACACTGCGTATTGGCATGAACGAATGGCTCTATGACATCGATTATACATCGAATACCACGATGTACGACCAAAGTGTGCCCAACGACGGCAGCTATGCCGTGCGTCTATACGACGCCAACAAGCGCGACTACTACTTCTATGACTACAACAAGAACGCATCGGAGTACTACAAGGGCAAGGAGAACAAGCTTGCATTGTACTTCACACACGACTGGGACATCTCAAAGAAACTGAACGTGTATTACGGTGCACGCTTCGAATGGCAGACCATCAAGGGTGAGAATGCCGCAGTGAAGAACTCGGCAGGCGACTATGTGGGACGATTCGCCAACTATCACCTCGGTGCCACAGCAGCCGACGGCACGAAGATAACACCCGCTGACCTCGACTACAGTTGGCTGAACTATGACTTTACTGCCGCATTAACATATAAAATGACTGAAAAGTTCGGTTTCACCGGCGACTTCACCTATATCGTGCAGCACCCGAAGTTTGAGAATTTCTCGCCCGCAACACTCCCGAATACCGACAAAATCAGTGTTCCGCTCGGTCGCGCAGGTATCTACTACAACAACAAGTGGCTGAGCCTCACTTCGCTCATATCTTATATCTCGAAGACCAACAACAACTCTACGCTCAACCTGCAGCACGGTCAGGAGATTATGGCAGCACCGCTGACATACGACATACAGACATGGGGATGGACAACAGATGCCGTGATGCGTCCGTTTAAGGGATTTGAGTTGCACGCTCTCTTCACATATCAGAAGCCTACATATAAGAAGTATGAGACCTCGGTGGTGTTCAGCGACGGATATGAGGGCAAGATTAACGCTACGGGCAATATCGTGGCTGAGGTGCCGCAGGTGCTCATCGAACTTGACCCAAGCTACATGATTACTCCGAAACTGAAACTCTGGACCAGCTTCCGCTACTTCAGCAAGACCTACGCCAACATCAACGAGGCATACTACTTCAACGGTCACTGGGAGACCTTTGGCGGTGTGAACTGGGATGTGAACAAGCATATCTCGCTCGGTTGCACTGTTGTCAACTTCCTCAACCAGACTGGTGCCAAGGGCAGCATCGCAGGTGCTGAACTCATCACCAAGGAGGAGGCAAAGGACATCAAGAACTGTCTCATGACGGGTAGCTATCTCCGTCCGTTCACCGTTGAATTCACTGCAAACATCAAGTTCTAAAAACAATAAGACATGAAACGTACAATAATATCATCAGCTATAGCAGCCATCGCGGCTCTCACCGCAACTACAGCCAAGGCTCAGACAATCAACGTGGAGCATAAAGGCGACACAACAGTGATAGTGATTGACAATCCCACAAGATACCTCATCCTTCCGATTGAAGAGGAGAGAGACGAGGCAAAAGTGAAACTCGACCTCGGACGTGCAGACGACACATGGATGGACGTGCGCCTTGCCATCGACAGGATTGACTATGAGGTGCCATTCGAACTCTCAGCAGGCAAGCGGGCTGTGGTGAAGATGCTCAATATCGACAGAAACGCACTCGCACTCAAGAAGATGCGGCTCTCGAACACATGGGACGTGAAAAACACCGACTACTATCGCCCCATCTATCACCACACACCGCAGTATGGATGGATGAACGATGCCAACGGACTGGTGTATAAGGACGGGGAGTATCACCTCTACTTCCAGTATAACCCCTACGGCTCGAAGTGGGGAAACATGCACTGGGGACACTCCGTAAGCCGCGACCTCGTGCATTGGGAGCATCTCAAACCGGCCATAGCCCGCGACACCCTCGGACATATCTTCTCGGGAAGCACCGTGGTGGACAAGTATAACAGTGCGGGATTCGGCAAGGATGCCATCATTGCCTTCTATACATCGGCAAGCGACAAGAACGGACAAATACAGTGCATGGCTTACAGCAACGATAATGGTCGCACATTTACAAAATATCAGGGTAACCCAGTCCTTACTCCTTTCGACGGATTAAGGGATTTCCGCGACCCGAAGGTGTTTCGCTACGAACCGGCCAAGGCTTGGTATATGATTGTGTCTGCCGACAAGGAGATGCGATTCTACAAGTCTGCCGACCTTAAGCAATGGGAGTATGTGAGCGCCTTCGGTCGTGGTTACGGAGCACAGCCCAATCAGTTTGAGTGTCCCGACTTCTTCCCGATGACCATCAATGGCAAGCAAAAATGGGTTATGATTGTCAACATCAATCCAGGATGTTTCTTTGGTGGCTCATGCACGGAATATTTCGTGGGTGACTTCGACGGAAAGAACTTCACTTGCGACAACAAGCCGGAAGTGGTCAAACTCCTCGACTTTGGAAAGGACCATTATGCTGCCGTTACATTCTCCAATCTTGGCGATCGAATAGTTGCAGTGCCATGGATGAACAATTGGCAGTATGCCAACCTCACTCCTACACAGCAGTTCCGCAGCTGCAACGCCTTGCCCCGCGAGTTGCGTATGTATGAGAAGGATGGCGAGTACTATCTCTCGGCAAATGCCGTTGAGGAAATGAAGGTACTGCGTAAGCAG
>JALERP010000009.1 GCA_022764085.1 Prevotella sp. | reverse complement strand
TCAGAGTTGGGTTCTATGATGTTGGCGGCTATGTCGCCTGTAATCTCGAGCATCTGCTTGTAGTTCTCGATAGCGTCGTCGAAGTCAACGGGAGCGTCGGGATACTGATCCTTATCAGCGAAGTTGCGCTCTTTGAGTTCGACTATTCTTTTCATTTCCGGGTGATTCAAATAGAATTCAAATTCCGGATGGTCACTATAATAGTTTGCCATGACTGTGTTTTTATTTTTTGGGGAGTTAAGGAGTTAAGGAGTTAAGGAGTTAAGCCAAATGTAATGGCGCATCGTTAACCCTTCTTCAAAACTAAAGCTGTCCACTAAAGTTGTTTTCCTTCATTCCTTTGCAATATGCATTTAAAAGTTTGCTTACTTCTTCTATAGAATTATTCATATAGTCGAAAGCTTCAATGCTAATGTATTCCAAATCTTTTGATAATAGGACATAGTATCGACATTCCTCTAAACTACCTTGTGCAATGTTCATAAAATGAAGTTTATCTTTTGTAGATAATTTTTTATATCCTTCTGCAAAATTTGCAGGTATAGATACTGCTGCACGTTGGAACTGGGACGAGAGACCATATTTTTCGAAATCTGGGAATCTACGCGTTAATTTATATACATTAACAACGAACTGATGAGCTTTTTGCCAAACCATGATTTCTTTAAATGATGTCGTTGCGTTCATACATAGTCCATATTTCGGAGTTTATTGTAAGGAACAAGCATTTGGCTTAACTCCTTAACTCCTTAACTACCAAAATATTGAGTACATCAGAAACTTGAATTATGTTATCTGATGATACAGATAAAAGACTCTGTGACTTCGTGTCTCTGTGTTTATTTTATAATACGAATTTTTCCTCCTCTTATATATACTCCCGATTTTTTGCCATTAGTTTTTATACCTTGCAAGGTGTAGATGGCATCGTCATTGCCCATGGCATCCTTACGGATATTGTCGATACCAGTAGATTGCGCCTTAAGATATTCGGCATAGTCGGGCATGTAATAACCCACGTGTGGAGGCTGGTTGTATGCGGTGTTCTGCCATGCCACTCCCATACGGTAGGTGTGGTCGTGCATAAGTGTCGGTATGGCATGTTCAGTCGGAATGTTTGTCGTGAAGATATTCAGTGTGCATCCGTCTGTTGAGTCCCAAAGGATAATCTCCTCTCGCCAGTCGCCGAGGAAGTCAGCAGTAAGGTTGGGAGTCTTCTTCGTGCTGTTGCATGTGGAGGAGTTGCCGTAGTTGTAGAGGGTTAACAGTCGTGTCATTCCGCTTCCATTCCATGTGTCCATAATGTTGCCGTCGAGCAGTTCGTCCTGCAGGTCGCCGTTCCAATAGCAGCGGAAGTTGAGCGATGTACTCTTGGAGCTCACAACCTCGTTGGCAGCATTGCGCTGGTTGCGGTCGTTGGACGATGAGAACTCATATCCCCTATTTGCACCGATAATATCCGATGCTATGCCTCTACCGTTGTCTTTCCCTCCTTCGGCACTGCATATAATCTCACCTGTGGCGGCATCGTGCAGGTCCCATCCGTAGGGCGACTCCTCATGCACGGTGAACACCTCCAGACCTGGACGGTCGGGGTCGATGTCGCCCACGTGCAGTGCGTCGCCATGGCCATAGCCGGTGGAATAGAGCAAGTAGCCGTTGTCGTCTATGGCAGATGACCCGAGTGTAATCTCGTCATATCCGTCGCCGTCGTAGTCGCCCACGCTGAGATTGTGGTTGCCGTTGCCGTATGCGGTCGAGCTTCCGCTCTTTCTTCCCGTGGGTTCAGTGGCAGGTATATTATCTATCACTCCATTGTCGTCTATCACCCTGTATCGTGTCTTTGAGTATGAGTCGTGCATCCATCGGTTTATCAGTTTCTTGCCGTCAAACCATACAGCCCATATATAGGAATAGGTGTAGTAGCCTCTTACAAATATTGCACAAGGCGCATGTTCGACACCGTCAATCCATGCCACAGCAGCAAGATAGCGCTCACCGCGGTTGCCGTATTCCTTGTCGGTCTTGCCATTTCGGTCGTCCCAGTTCTTTGTCCAACCGTTCACTCCGTCAAGGCTGTCATAATTGCCGTTTCTGTTGGGGTTATAAAGAACGGTGTGTATGGCCTCGCCCGTCTCGCCGTTGAACACCGTTAGCCATTCCTGTCCGCCTTTCACCTTTCCGTCGGAGTTGCGCCAGTCCTTGGTGTTATCCACAGCCTGGATATAATCTATGGTAGCTGCCTCGCTTACATATTTCCCGTTTCCGTCCTTGCTTCCCGGTGCTGTCTTGCACATCATCTCGGCTTTGCCGTCGCCGTCGAAGTCATACACGAGAAACTGGGTGTAGTGGGCGCCAGCCCTGATGTTCACTCCAAGGTCGATGCGCCATAGCTTTGTGGGCTTCTCTGATGTCATGTCGAGTTTATATGCGTCGAGATATACGTTGCCTGTATATCCCTTCTGCGAGTTGTCCTTTGAGTTCGACGGGTCCCATTTCACTATGAGTTCATATTGTCCGTCGCCATCAACGTCACCCACCGAGCAGTCGTTCGGGGTATAAGAGTAGCTCTCGCCGGCAGGAGTGACTCCGTCAGCCGGACGGTCGAGGGTTTGTCTGAGGAAGGTCTTGCTCCAGGGAGTGAATGCCTTCGTGCGCTCCACCTCCTTGCCGTCCCTTTTTACAACAATCTCATAGCTGCTTGTCTTGGTTCCCTTGGTGTCAGTGAAGTTCGACACCTTCAAGTCGCTCATGATAGTAGTGCCGTCTTTCACGATGTCAAACAGAATGCCAGGTGCATCAGTGCCCAAGATTCTCCAGCTCAGGAATATACCCTTGCCGCCTGTTGCGGGCAGGGCCACAGGTGCCCGGTCGAGGTATTCCATCTGTTTTGCAGGAGTGAAGAAGGGGTTGGAGTCGTGTCCCCCCGTCGCGTTTATGCCCATTGTGGCGCATAATAGCATAAATGTGCAGATAAGATGTTTCATTTCTTTGTTTTAATAGATGAATAATTTTTGCTGCAAAATTACATGAAAATATGCTATACTAACACAGTGTTTTGATATTTAACATTATATTAACCATTAGGTGTAACATTTCAGAATGTTTATGTAACAAAATCCAGCTTTGGTATGGGAGATAATGCTTAACTTTGCACGCAAAATTTAATCTATAAACTGAAAAAGAAACTAATGAAGATTAGAAATTTATTTCTCGTCGCAGCGATGATGACCTGCGGCAGTATCGTGGCTCAGCAGTGGCCGTATCAGAACACTAACCTTTCAGCTCACGAAAGAGCCGTTGACCTCACGTCTCGCCTTACACTGAAAGAGAAGGCTGACCTGATGTGTGATGAATCTCCAGCAATACCTCGACTGGGCATAAGGCCGTTCAGCTGGTGGAGCGAGGCTTTGCACGGACTTGCCAATCAGGGCAACGTCACTGTGTTCCCCGAACCAATCGGCATGGCGGCATCGTTTAATGTGCCCCTTGTGGAGAAGGTATTCTCGGTGGCGAGTGACGAGACACGCGCCAAGTGGAACGAGCAATATCAGAATGGCATCCCCACTACAAGATTCCACTGCCTCTCGGTGTGGACTCCCAATGTGAACATATTCCGCGACCCTCGATGGGGACGCGGGCAGGAAACTTACGGCGAAGACCCTTACCTGACTTCGCTGATGGGACAGGCTGTGGTACGCGGACTCCAAGGACCTGAGACTGCCAAGCACCGCAAACTGCTTGCTTGTGCCAAGCACTACGCCATACACAGCGGTCCGGAGTGGAGCCGTCATACAGCCAATATCAACGATGTGTCACCGCGTGACTTGTGGGAGACATATATGCCGGCGTTCAAGGACCTGGTGCAGAAGGCAAAGGTGAGGGAGGTGATGTGTGCCTATCAGCGTTGGGACGACGAGCCTTGTTGCGGTAGTTCCAAACTCCTTCAGCAGATACTGCGCGATGAATGGGGATTCAAGTATATGGTGGTGAGCGATTGCGGCGCCATTGCTGACTTCCACATGAATCACAAGACTTCGTCAACTCCTTATCACTCAGCTGCCAAGGGTGTCATTGCCGGCACCGACGTGGAGTGCGGTTTCGGATATGCATACGCCAAACTGCCCGAGGCTGTGCAGCGTGGACTGATTAGCGAGAAAGAGATTGACAAGCATGTAGTCCGTCTGCTCGAAGCCCGTTTTGAGTTGGGCGAGATGGATGATCATGAGGCATGCGAGTGGTCGAAGATTTCTCCCTCGATTCTGAGTTGCAAAGAGCATCGTCAACTCTCTCTCGAAATGGCAAGACAGAGCATTGTACTATTAAAGAATGAGGAATTAGGAATTAGGAATGAGGAATTAGGAATGAGGAATGAGGGATTGTTGCCTCTTTCAAAGAAACAGAAGATTGCCGTTATTGGTCCTAATGCCGACAATATCCCGATGATGTGGGGTAATTACAATGGTACGCCTAATAGCACAGTGACTATTCTCGATGGCATACGCGCCAAGGTGGGCAAGAAGAACGTGACATACCTCAAGGGATGCGATCTCACGGAGGAGTGCGTTGTCAACAGTTTCCTGCAGCAGTGTAAGGCTGACGGAAAGAAAGGTATCAGAGGCACTTTCTGGAATAACACCACACGCTCGGGCAAACCGGTCACCACAGAATATTATGTTAATCCAATCGCGGTGACTACAAGCGGTCAGCATACCTTTGCCAACGGAGTGAGGATGGAGGATTTCTCAGCAATGTATGAGACAACATTCGTGCCTGAGAAGTCGTGCAAGGCCGTGATACGTATGCAATACACAGGCGCTTTCTCACTGAAAGTCAATGGCAAGACTCTCGCTGCCGACAGCACATGGCGAGACCAGCCGATGCGCTTTGAACTTGACGTGGAGAAGGGTAAGACATACGATGTGGAGTTAGCTTACCATACCGTAAAGACTTGGGGTGCAAACATGAAGCTGAACATCGGCGAGGAACTGCCCATAGACTATAACGAAACAATCGAAAAACTGAAGGGCATTGAGACCGTTGTCTTCGTAGGCGGTATATCGTCGCAGCTCGAAGGCGAGGAGATGCCGGTGAAGATTGACGGATTCAAGGGTGGCGACCGCACTCATATCGAACTGCCCAAGGTGCAGCGTGAGTTTATCCGCCATCTTGCCGAGGCAGGGAAGACTGTTGTCTTTGTCAACTGCTCAGGTTCAGCAATAGCCCTTGCTCCTGAGGCAGAGCGTTGTGCTGCCATTGTGCAGGTGTGGTATCCCGGTATGGAAGGTGGAACAGCCGTTGCTGACGTCCTCTTCGGCGACTATAATCCTCAGGGCAAGCTCCCTGTGACATTCTATAAGAACAGCAGTCAGTTGCCCGACTTCGAGGACTACTCGATGAAGGGACGCACTTACCGCTACTTCTCCGACCCGCTTTATGCCTTCGGATATGGTCTGAGCTACACCACATTTGAATATGGAAAAATAGAAATATCGAAAAGTGAAAACAATTCAATATTCAACCTTCAATGTTCAATCTCCAACATTGGTAAGCGTGAGGGCACCGAGGTCGTTCAGGTATATGTGCGCCGTTGCGACGATGTTGAAGGACCGCTGAAGACCCTCAAGGCCTTTGAGCGTGTGACATTGAAGCCTGGCGAGACAAAGAACGTGGAAATCAAGCTCGACGATGAGGCCTTCACTCTCTTCGACCCGACCACCAACACCATGCGTGTCGTGCCTGGCAAGTATGAGGTGTTTGTGGGAAGCAGTTCGAGACCGGAGGACTTGAAGAAGTTGAATATTGAATATTGAAAGTTGAATATTGATGAAGAAATATTGTATGATGGCTATTGCCCTGATGATGTCGGTGGCAATGTATGCCCAACGAGAGAATTGGAAGGTCACCGACAAGGGACCTTCCATTGATAATTATTTCACCCTAGCCACTGCCGAGGCTGTTTGCCCCGACAACGAGGGCTTTATACGCCGATGGACCTTGCTTGAGCCTATCGACAAGCCCAACAGGGGAAATACGGTGTTTACCGATTCATATATCAAGGAACACCTTGGTATGGAATATTTCAAGGGACAATTCTCACTGCTTCCAAAGGACGGACAGAAGGTGAAGGTGGGTAAGCAGAAACTGCAATGGCACAAGATGGACAGTAAACTGTATAACGTCAAACTGTTCCGCTTTGCCACTGGACTCGATAAACAGTATTACGGCATAGTCTTCCTTGCCACTACAGTGATAGAATGTGACGAGGACATAGCCGACGTGCGCCTTTCTGTAGGCTCAAACTCAGCCTCTCTATGGTGGCTCAACGGCGAGGAGACACTGTTGCTATCAGGTGACCGACGTATGGTGGCCGACGATGGAATGTCGAAGAGGATTACGCTCAAGAAGGGAGTGAACGTGCTGCGTGGGGCTGTGATAAATGGTCCGGGAATGAGTGACTTTTGTGTGAGATTTATTGACGAAAACGGTAATCCGGTGAAGAATATCAGAATAAGATGAAGACAAAGAACTATATAGCATTGGCAGCCACTATGATGGCGGCAATGGCAGCAGAGGCGCAGATAGGACAACCGTGGATTCACGACCCATCCACGCTTGTGGAATGCGACGGGAAATTCTACACCTTCGGCACTGGCGGCGGTGGTCTCATCACCGAAGACGGATGGACATGGAAGGGTGGGGCAGAGCGCCCTGGGGGCGGAGCGGCTCCCGATGCATTGAAGATAGGCGACCGCTATCTTGTTGTGTATGGAGGTACGGGAGGAGGTCTCGGCGGAGGACATTGTGGTATAATATATACAATGTGGAACAAAACCCTCGACCCGAAGTCGCCTGACTTTAAGTTTTCCGAGCCTATTGAGGTGGTGCGCTCTGCCGACCTCGAAGACTGCGACGCCATCGACCCCGGACTCCTGATCGACCCAACCACAGGACGTCTGTGGATGAGCTATGGCACGTATTTCGGATTCATACGTATGATAGAACTCGACCCCAAAACAGGACGAAGAGTGGAGGGAAACAAGGAGAAGGACATTGCCATCGACTGCGAGGCCACCGACCTCATCTACCGCAACGGATGGTATTATCTGCTTGGAACACACGGCACTTGCTGTGACGGTGTAAACTCTACATATAATATAGTGGCTGGACGCTCACGCCAAGTCACAGGGCCATATCTCGACAACGTAGGCAGAGATATGATTAAGGGTGGCGGAAAAATGGTTGTCCCGGCATCAAGAAGAGCTGTTGGAGCAGGGCATTTCGGTCGTACGATTATCGACGAAGGTGTCGAAGTGACTTCCTTTCATTATGAGGCCGACTTCGAGCGAAGCGGCAGAAGTGTACTCGCCATACGTCCGCTGCTTTGGAAAAACGACTGGCCAGTGGCTGGTGAACAGTTTGAGGGCGGCACAATGAGTATTGAGTCGGAACGCCGTGGATATGCACTGGAGTTGGCCGTCGATTTTGTGCGCATAGCACAGGAACGACGGATGTGGTGGAAGATAGACCCGGCAGAACCCACCAAACCTCTACCATCTCAGACTCTCGACGAGGTGAGGCAGACATGGCCCGAGGGAGACATCGCCGTGAGAGCGGGCGACAATATGTTCCGTCCGCATCAGAGATGGACAATAACGCCAGTGCCTGAGGCTGGCGGATATCTGAGTAATCCTTACTTCAAGATAACTGTCGAGGGAACAAGCCGTGCATTGGCTGCAACAGCCGACAAGGAACTGACCACTGTGCCCGAATATTCAGGAGCGGCAGAGCAATTATGGCGCATAGAACAGCTCACCGATGGCACTTTCCGCATTATGCCAAAGGCTATCCCCGGCATCAACGGAGTCAACACTAAGTATTGCATCTACTCCGTTGCCGACAGTACGCCGACATTGGCTGAATACGATTTCAACAGTGATAACTCAAAATGGAATTTCCGTAAATGAAGAAGAATATTGTGCTATTGACAATGATGGGTATGGCGACTTCTGTTGCCTTGGCGCAAAATCCTATCATTCGCGACCAATATACCGCTGACCCAACGGCGAGAGTGTTTAATGGCAAGATGTATGTTTATCCGTCACATGACATAGTAAGTCCGGTGGAACCTGAGAAGAAATGGTTCTCGATGGAAGACTATCATGTATTCTCGTCGGAGAATCTGACCGATTGGAAAGACCACGGCGTGATTGTTACACAAAACAAGGTGCCATGGGTGAAGCGCGACTCCTACGCCATGTGGGCACCCGACTGCGTGGAAAAGGACGGCAATTATTATTTCTATTTCCCCGCGGCACCTCGTGGCGACAAGAAAGGTTTTGGCGTGGGAGTAGCTGTTGCACAAAATCCCGAAGGACCGTTCCGGCCGATGTGGCGTCCGATAGAGGGACTGAACGGTATCGACCCGTGTGTGCTTATCGACCCGAAAGACGGTAAGGCTTATATCTATTGGGCTGGTATGGGAATGTGGATGGCACGGCTGAAGGACAACATGATGGAACTCGACTCAAAACCCGAACAGGTGAAGAACTTGCCAGAGGGATTCAAGGAAGGCCCCTTTGTATTTGAACGACAAGGAAAATATTACTATACCTTTCCTTGGGTGCGCGACTCAACCGAAACATTGGCATACGCTGTGGGCGACTCGCCAATGGGACCGTTTGAGTTCAAGGGAGTCATAATGGATGAATCGCCGGTGGCATGTTGGACAAACCACCATTCCATCGTGGAATATCGTGGGCAATGGTATCTCTTCTATCATCACAATGACTATTCTCCCGATTTTGACAAACTGCGTTCTGCGCGCTGCGACTCTTTGTTCTTCAATGCCGATGGTACAATACGCAAGGTTACACCCACGTTGCGTGGTGTGGGAGTAACTTCGGCACGCAATCGTATAGAACTCGATCGCTATAGTCGCATTTCCGGTGGAGCAAGTATTGCTTTCCTCGATAAAACCGCATATTTTGAAGGATGGAAGACAATCTTCCCGAAGAAGGGAGCGTCGGTGGACTACAATCGTGTTGACTTCGGTAATGAAGCTGTAGGCGAGATTGTCGTAAAGGCTAAGTCGGCTTCGGCAGCACGCATTGCCGTAAAGGCTGGAGGTAAGGTCGTGGCTGTGGTTGATGTTCCAAAAACAGACAAATGGCGCGATGTTAGAGTAAAGGTAAAGGAAGCACCTATAGGTATCAAAGACATTAATGTAACGCTTATGAAAGGAAATAATGTTGAAATCGACTATATAGGCTTCGATATGTTGCCATGGACAGAAGGTTCGATGAAAACGGGAAAATATCGCAATATGTTCGCTGAAATAGGTTATTCTCAGCCCGCCATTGACGCAAAGTTGCAGGAAGCCTTCGACGGACTCTTCACTGGTCCTGACAAGGTGTATTTCGAGGTTGGCGACTCGATGGCTTACATCTCAGATGTCAAGAACCACGATGTGCGCACTGAGGGAATGTCCTACGGAATGATGATAGCAGTGCAGTGGGACAAGAAAGAAATGTTCGACCGCCTGTGGCGATGGGCGAAGAAATATATGCAGCATCAGAAAGGGCAGAGGAAAGGATATTTCCGTTGGAGCTGCAATACCGACGGTAAGCCTAACGCACAGGGTGCTGCATCCGATGGAGAACTCTATTTCATCACGTCACTTATCTTCGCCTCCAACCGTTGGGGCAACGACACTGGCATCAACTATCTTGCCGAGGCACAGAATATCCTTAACTGCTCAATGGAGAAAACCGGTATGTCGGATGCCTCACCTCTCATCAACATCGAGCATAAGCTTATCACCTTCACTCCCGACCCATGGGGAGGACAGTTTACCGACCCTTCATATCATATTCCCGTATTCTATGAAATATGGGCTAAATACGCTGATGACGGACGCTCACAGTTCTGGCTTGACTGCGCAAGTGCCTCACGTGAGTATCTTCACAAGAGCATTCATCCGGTGACAGGTTTAAATCCCGACTATAACAACTACGACGGAACACTCATGCATCGTGGCGGTGTGCTTGGCGACGCTTTCAGATATGACTCATGGCGAGTACCTATGAACATAGCCATGGATTATACCTGGTCGTGTGCCGATAGGGAATGGCAGCAGCAGTATGCCAACCGTATCCAGAACTTCCTTTACGAAAAAGGTATCGACACCTTCCTCGACCAATATAATATCGACGGCACTGAGCCAGCTGACATCCTCGAAGCCGGAGGCTACAAAAAACTGCGTCATTCCGTGGGTTTCGTAGCCACATCCGCAGCAGTATCATTAGCAGCCACTCATGTGAAAAGTCGCGAATTCATCGAGCGTCTGTGGAATTCTCGCCATGAGCCATACGAGGATGGCTATTTCGATGCCTACTACGATGGTCTTGTCCGTCTCTTCTGCCTAATGCACTTGAGCGGACGCTATCGGATAATAGAAAAGTGAACGAGACATTCTTTTATTGTCAGAACGTAACGTATGGTAACATCCTTTTGATTGCCTCTTCGGTGAAGTCTGGCGAGGTGGAAAGTTGGTTGAGACTGCCAATTTTGCCGTGGATGCGGCGGTAGTCGGTAATGGCCTTTGCCTGATAATAGTTGATGTAAGGATGACGCCTCAACTCCGACAATGACATTGTGTTGACATTTATGCGGCGGGGCGAAGGATTTTCAATTATGAAATATTGCTTTGCCTCAGTTGGAAAACCCTCGATTTCATCGAGCTGGTCGATACTTACATACCCACCGAGACGTTCACCATAGCGAATGATGGCTTTGGAATAATAGCTGCCGATACCCGGAACCCGTTTGAGTTCCGTGGTGTCGGCAGTATTTAGTGTGACGTGTTCGCCCGTGGAGATTTTTCGTGGATAATTTGAAGGAATGACCTTTTCGTCATATTGGCCATGTTGACTCTCGTCGTATGCGTTGGTTTTTCTATTCTTGTAATAAGATTGGCTTTCTTCTTTCCCCAGGTTGCCCACATATTCCGCGGCAGTCATCCGGTATTCGTCGGCAATGCGTATATAAGGCAGAAGCTGCTTGTATTTATGTGCCGAGAGTCCATAGAGATGGGCAAAGTCTTCGGGTTTGCGGTATATGCCGCCATGCGAGCGATATTTATATATGTTCCTCACTTGCCATGGGCGGAGTCCGAGTTTCAGTAGGGTAGTGGAGTCGGCTGTGTTTGGGTCGAAGCAGAATAGTTCTTCGGAATTCTGTTCCGAAGCATAATATTGAGTTTTGCCCTCTTTGCCCGTTTCCTCAACCACCTCCTTGAGCTCATGCTTTTTGCCGTATTCACCTAAAACCCATAGGAAGCAGCATCCTGCCAGAATTGTCAGGGTGAGAGCCACTATAGCCTGTCTGTCTCTCTTAGAGAAATATGACTTTACCATAAGCCTTTCCTTAATTATATAATTGTTATTGCTATTTGTTTCATTGAACCTTCTGATATAAACAATTAATGTTTTATTTCGGATGCAAATATACAATAAAAAACACATTACTCCAAAAGAAAATCCACTTATTCCATATTTTTAACGGTTGTAATTGTGTTGTCTTAGCTCTGTTTTCAGAACATCTGTCACCGTCAAATTAATGTATTCCGCTGATATACAATATATTGTAATCGCGTAATGACAGTGACAGATGTTTTCCAACTTTTGTTTTTTTAATCCATGCCATAATTTTATCAATTATGACAATACCACATTAATCCCCATACTTCATAATCACGTATGGCAACAGTCATTTGCAATTCAAATTTCCATTTTGTTTTATTCAACTGTTATCTTATCTACAAAATATCCATGACCTACGCAGAGGAAACCGTCTTCCTGATTGACGAGGTCAATGATTTTCTGACTAATTACCAATTCTATTGTTCCGTCCTCTGCAAGATCTACCTTTGATGTGCCAGGCAGTTCTGTCCACCATGCGGTAGTGAGCTGCATCTGATGATATTCAGCTGATGGTTCGATCGAGTATGTAATGATGAGTTTTGAGCCGACTCCAATACCTAAGAATTGCTCCTTGGAGAGGAGGTTGAATGTTTTGTTGGGATTACCATCGGGAAAATCCCATGACACATAGTGATGACCTTCCCACAGGATGTTCTCCTTGATTTCGGGTACATCATTGGAGAGTTCAATACTCCCGCCGCCATATACCATGCCTTCTACGTCAATAAGCTTCACTTTATAGGTGCCGAGAGGGAGATTGGGAACTTCATATTCCACATAGCTCTCCTCTCCTTTGTCAACAAATGTAACAGGCACCTCGGTTTCACCAAATACAATCTTTGTTACCTTATCCATGTTGCTTCCATGTAACTTTGCCTTTGAACCCGGACGCACCTGAAGGTCGTAGATGTCCTTTCCAGGAACGGGGTCGCCTGCACAAGGTCGTACCACAACGCGTCCTGTTCTTGAAGTGCTCTTTCCCTTTGTCGTAGTTGCCACCACTTTCAACATATAGTTTCCGGCAATAAGCGGAATGTCGATATTAAGTCCTTCTGCTACCTCCACATCGTCGATATACCACTTTACTGTAGTGAATTCAGACGGAGTCACTATTACGGAGGCTTCCAGATTGACATCACGAGTGATGTTCTTAAACTCTCCCGGCTCGCCATTTGTCCA
>JALERP010000162.1 GCA_022764085.1 Prevotella sp. | reverse complement strand
TTCGGCGTAATCAACGACGGAACAAGTCCTTTATACCGTCCATGTCGAATGTAAGGGAGAAACGTAGTGTCTGGTCAAGGGGATTGCTTTGGGCAGTGGAGATGACATAGCCCACATCGAGTGAGAAGACGTTCATCTTGAATCCTCCACCAACAGTGAAGTACTTGCGGTTTCCCTTGTTGGCACTCTCGTGGTGATAACCAGCACGCAGCGAGAACTGGTCGTGATAGACATATTCTGCACCCACGCTCCACTGTATCTCCTGCAACTCCTCCTTGAAACCTCCAGGGGCATCGCCGAAGCTCTTGAAGATACCTGAAATGGAACTTACGTTACTGTATTCCTCAATGATACGCGCCTGATAGTCAGCACTACTCTCACCCTCCTCCTGCACAGGCACAGTCGGGACAAGCAATTTGTTGGCATCGGCACTGATAGCAAAACGGTTGTACTCGTCAACAGGGATTAGCAACGACATACCTAAACGCATATTTGCAGGGAGGAACTGGCTGCGGTCATCTCCGTAATACGAAATCTTACTACCCACGTTGCTGATGTTCAAACCTAATCCCAACTGGCATTCCCTGCTTCCGATGTTGAAATAGTTGTTATAATACATCGCAAGGTCGGCGGCAAACGCAGATGCCGGTTTGGAGTCCTCCTCATAGTTATATCTGAGGTCGGAGTAAATCCAGCGTATGCCTGCAGCAAGCGAAAAATGCTCACTGAGCATCATCGAATAAGCCACGTCGAGCGACATTTCATACGGTTTGACAGTCATGGCATTATCGTCCATCGAAGTATAAACCTCACCAAGGGAGAAATAGCGTAGCGAACCGCTGACGGCACTGTAGTCGCCTATGCGGTAATATCCAGCCACGTAAGCCAGGTCGATGTCATTCACCAACTGGCGCAACCATGGTGTATAATTGAGCGCGATACCAGCCCTACTGATACAAAAGGGATACTTGGCAGGATTCCAGAACTGCGAGTTAACGTCAGGGTCGGTGGCAGCACCCACGTCACCCATACCAGCAGCCCTTGCGTCGGGTGCAATAGTCTGCGATATGACCGCATGCTCCACGGGGTTGAAACTGTTGAGTTTATCGTCCTCAGCATTCGCAACCACAGCCATTGCAAAAACCATCAACAAGGACAGTATTCTTGTTTTTCTCATCTTTTATTTGATTTCTTTATTATAACTACTTAAATATTAAAACGACAAAACGGGTTATTTATTGCCCAAGACCACCAATTTCTTGGTACTTGTGGTAGAAGCACCATCGGCGGTGGTCAGTTTCACCTTATATAAATATATACCCGTGTTCTGCACCGAACCGCTTCCGTACGACACACATGGCACTACAGTCATACCACTCGACGCCGACTCGCTAACAGAGCGCATGGCAAGTTTCCTGCCACTGATGTCGAATATCTCAAGATCCACAGTGACCTGCGAACCAGCACGGTCGTGATATACGTTGATAGACGTATTTCCGCGCACGGGATATTCGCTCGGCTCGATGGCAACGACACTCGGCTCAATACCGTCGGCCACCTCAAACGCCAGTTCTGATACAGAAGAGTTGTTGAACACGTCCCACGACCTGAACATCAGCTTGTGCATTCCCTTACTGAGCTTTGGTATTGGGAATCCCACCTTTCCGCTCTGATAGCTTCCGAAGTCAAACGAGAAATATTCGTTGAGGGTGTATGTCATGGATGGCGACCCGTCGATGACGAGCACCATGTCATGACCAATCCCCGTGCCGGTGGCATTGATACCACTTGCGTCATACAGTTCGGCAAAGAAATATGGAGTCTCGTTCACCTTGTCTCCATTGACGAACGACTTTGAATTGATATAGCAGAAAGCGGAAGGTCCGATGGAGTCAAGCGGCAGTTCTCCTGTGCCGTTAAACGCCACTCCACCGCTTACACCATTTACCTGGTTCTTACCGTCGGCACTGTTGGCGAATATCAGTATCTGCGCCTCGCCGTCGCTGTATGTGATGTCCTTTGGCACTACAAACTCAAATGAGAACTTTCCGTTCTTTACGGTATTCGTTCCGGAATAAATGGTACTTGAGCGGTCCTTATATACAAAAGCCTCCTCCGCTCCGTCGCTCGACGTGTTCTGCAGTCGGCAGACGATGGTTTCCTCTGCACCCTTGACGATAGCCGTGAGAGTACCGTCGAAGCCGGTGTCATCCATGCTTCCCGTCACATTCACCTTGTCCCCCGCCCTTAGCATAGTGAGGTTAGAGGAGTCGATAGGCTTGCCGTTGATGCTGTCCACCTTTGCCGCCATCGTCGGTATGTTCAGTTTCAGAGCAGGGTCGCCGATAAGCGTATATTGCAGTTTGTTGGCACTCAAGTCACTGAATTTCAAGTCCGAAGGCAATGATGTCACCATCCCCGCCAACGATGCCTTAGCCATTCGAGCAGCCTCACCTATCGACACTCGCTCACCGTTGTTGTCGCTAAGCACAAACTGCGTGAAGAGCTGGTTCATATAGCTGTTCTGCAACTGATACACCGTTCGTGATGTTCCGTAGAATCCTATTGCTCCACCCTCCTCGTTGAAGAGAGCAGCCTCTCCGATATTGTCCTCCTGTCCGTCGAAAGGCAGTATGTCACAAGCAGCAGTCACCCACATTGTCATCACCTTTGAATGCACATCTGTGAAGTCGTTAAGTCTCAGCACCGTCTCGTGCGACAGCTGCGAAGGACTGCCGTGTCCGCTGTAGTTCATCATCAGCGCGCCGTCCTGCATATACTTTAGTATAAGGTTACGTGCGTCGGGGAAAGTGTTTCCGGTTGACGATGTTTCCAACTTGTATGAATCCCACATGATCTTCTTCACCTCCATGGCGGGACGTCGTGAAGCCACCACTTTCGCCACCTTGTCGGCATCCTGCATGTGTGCGTTGTTGTTGCCGTCGTCTCCCATCACCACCACAGTGTTCTGCCACACTCCTGGATCGGGATTGCTGACATAAGATATAATCTTGTCAACGAGCAGCTTTGCCTCTGCTGCATTGCGTATTGGCAATCTTCCCACAGCCACGTCGGGCTTTCCCGTACAGCTGTTGTAATTGGCGTTTGTCTGTATCTCCTCCTCATCGTCGAGCATACAGAAGAAATCGTCGCTAACGAAGCAGCTCACGTCGTTGAGCGAGTTCTCGCTCTCAAAGCATAGGAGGAAATCGTCGGGATTGTAATTTTTCCAGTCAGCCGACAACATACGGTTATCCCACGCCCCGTCGCCGAAGAGCAATAGATACTTTGGAGCCTCCTCTGGCGTAGCCGCCCTGTCGTATAGCATCTTCATATATCGACGATAAGCCGTGGCGTCGGGTGTTCCGCTGGAGAACTCGTTATACAGTTCATCCGCAGGCACTATGTTTACGGTCATATTGTCGTTGGTGCGATGGAACTCCGCCAACTGCTCTGCATAAGCCCTCTGCTTCTGTGTGGTCGGTATGATAATCACCATATCCACTATGGGGTCGGCATGGTGGTTTTGGTTGGTTATCCCATATACATACTCAGCCACGGGAAACTTGTCAGTTGACAGGTTTGGCGGTGCAATCACCGCTGTTGAGCTCATCGCGATATAGTCGAGTCTCATCGTCGATGATCCATTCTGCCTGATTGTCACCTTGTTGTCGCCGTTTACTATACTGTTGACCTTGAATGTTTTTGTTGAAATCATGGCAGCGTCGTATTGTCCCGGCGCACTGATAGACATGTTGTATGACGTGTCGTTCACGGTGACTGTGGCAGTATTGGCACCTTCGGAAGTCAGTGCTATGGTAATAGTTCCCTTACCGTTGTCCGAGCGGATATTCAGAGTATATTCCCTGCTCTCGCCCGTTCCAAACGTCTTGCTGTCATACAAGTTGCGTCCGCCGTGAAACCATGCGTAGTCATCCACCTCATACAGTGCGTAAGTAGCCTGCTCGGCAGTGATGTCGGGAGAGTCATACAACGACTTCACGAAAGTTGCGCTATCCACCGTGAGCGGTTCTCCCTCACTCTCAGTGATGAAGTAATATCCATAGTTTGAATAAGTGTTGCGCAGTCTCCCGCCCGTGGCAGTCCACGACACCGGTCCTTGCGCCTTAAACAGTTTTCTGCCCCCCGCACTGCACGTCGGCACCTCCTTGAGGTCGTCGGTGGCAATGAGGTAATCGCCAGTTAGTTTCTCCGGCTGCAGCGCGCCTCCGTAGCCATACACCTTCACCTTGTCCAACGAAGAGAAACCCGCCTTCCTCACCAAGTCGCTCGTAATCTGGTGCACACCTGAGTCAGCCACCCTGATTTTCACCCATCTGCCATCCTTGAGCACACTGTTGGCGGCATATCTTGCCTCCACTCCATCAGCCCTTGCGGCAGAGCGTGCGAGCGGTTTCCTTACAAGCCCGAGCCCGAAGCTCACCATCTTCTGATATTTGCCGTCGCGATATACGAAAGGCAGGAGCCACACGTCGATAGTTCCCGCCTTGCGCTCCACCGACAGGTTTTTGTTCACCACGGGAAGTTCGGGAAGCGAGTCGGCCATCATTGTCTTCAGCCTTGCCACCTCCTCCCGGGTCATGTCGATAAACTGTGGATACTGCAGTTCCACCTCGTACGATGCCGAAGAGAAGTCGAGTCCAATAGGTATTGAATGGTTGAATATTGGCAGACGTTCCCCTATTCTGACCTCCTCGGCGGTCAGGTTAAAATATTCTTGCGCCCATGATGTCGCAAATCCCAAGACGGCAACGAGTGCCAATATCAGCGTTCTTTTCATTTACAGTAGAAGTCAAGTACTTTTCTTTCTTCGAGATACCCTTCGAGGTGGTCGTTGATATGCACGGGTCCTATGCCAGCCGGCGTTCCCGTGTATAGTATGTCACCGGTCTTGAGCGTGAAGAACTGGCTTATGTATGCGATAATCTGGTCGATGGTGAATAGCATGTCGCTCGTCACGCCCTGCTGCACTGTGTTACCGTTGATGTCGAGATGGAACCTCATCGCCTGCAGGTTGAGGAACTTTTCCTTCTCCACCCATTCGCCTATAGCTGCAGAGCCGTCGAATCCCTTGAACAAGTCCCAGGGCAATCCCTTGTCCCTCATCGGTTTCTGTATGTCGCGGGCGGTGAAGTCGATGCCCACCGTCACCGCGTCATAGTATCTGTGAGCAAATCTTTCGGGTATGCTCTTTCCCAGTCGGCATATCCTCACCACCACCTCCGTCTCGTAATCCACCTGTTTGCTCCAGTCGGGTATGAAGAAGGGCTTTCGGTCCTTCAGCAACGCCGAGTCGCACTTGGTGAAAATCACGGGGCTCTCTGGTTTATATAACGCACCATCCAGCTCTTTATTGTGCTGGATATAGTTCATTCCCACTGCAAATATCTTCATTTTAAGTATATTTATGTTTTATTGTCAGTTTTATAAATGCGGTGCAAAGATAATGCTTTTTTTCGATATTACAAAATAAATGCCGAAAAAATATCAGGAATGTTTTACAAGGGGCGAACTGTTGAGACTCAAGTTTCGGAAGTAATTTTGAACCACAGAGTTTAAGAGATTAAGAGTATTTATGTTAGGAAAGAGACTGAATGCCAAGGCATTTAGAGATCATAGAGGGCTGCGCATGATTTCATCTGCCCGAAGGCTCTGTGTTCTCCGTCGCTTGCGACCTACTCTATATAAACAAAAATCTCTTTTCCTCTTTATCTCTGTG
>JALERP010000158.1 GCA_022764085.1 Prevotella sp. | reverse complement strand
GAGCATACGGATGTTCTCTGCATCGCTCTTGTCGTTGGCAGCAAGCTTCACAGCCATACGGGTGAGATTGGCAAGGTAACGCTTGTCTTCCTCATATTCTCCCTTGTAGATGTTATCAAGCGCATCGATGGTTTCAAGGGCTATGCCAGCCATGTTTGCCTTGACTTCGTTCTCTTCCATCCTTATCACACTATAAATGAGGTGTGTCAACATGGCCGCAGGGAGGAAGGCTAAAGGATGTTTGTGGGTGACAGCCGCCACTTCAGCTCCGGCTTCATCCATTTGCTGAACATTGTAGAACGACTTGCCACGACTCCAATAACCCGCCATGAGCAGAGCCATGGGAGCCACTCGCATGATGCCACCGCAGCCCTTGCTGTTGTTCTGCACCTTGTTGCCTTGATACAGACTTTCACAGGCCGAAAGGCAGGTGTTCCCGGGCGCACGGAGGTGAGCCAGTTCAGGAAGGTCGCGAAGCCATGTATAATGAAAATCATTTGTCAACATCTGCTTTTTCTTGCCAGTCTGCGTATAGTACCAGTCCAGATACGCTCCATCCACATATTTCTCCGGCTGTCCGCCGATGCCTCGCATATAGCCACGTGTCACTCCCATCAACATACCACATGCCGTGAATAGCGTCATCTGTGTGTCATCGCTCACCAAAGCCTTGCCGTCAGAGCTCAAGTCGAACTTCGTGATACCCTTGCTGCCATATTGCGCAAGGATGCTCTTGCGGCTCATGAACTCTACCGTATAACCCAGCGCATCGCCTGCCGCACCTGTCATCAGCGAGCCACGGATGCGGTCTTTTGTCCTCAACTTCAGATATTCCCCTCTTTGTTTGCAACTCTCCACGAACTGACGGACGAAATCAATCTGTTCCTGTGTCTCAGGAGATTTCCTGTGAGAAGCTTTCGGCATTTCCGAGAAACGGCTACGCATGGCTGTAAGTGCAGTCTCCAAAGTAGGCTCTTTCATCTGTCGTGCTTCATAACACGCCACGATAGTACCTGTACGGCCTACACCTCCCCAACAATGGATATAGGTATATCCATCCTGCTTCATTAGATATTCCATCTTGTCAATGAGTTGATGCACAGCCTCTACCGACTCTGGTACATTCACATCGCGGATGGGAAAGCGAAGATAGGTGATGTCGCTGGGCAACAGTTGGCGATAAGGCCGCAACTCGCCCTCTTCGGTGAGGTCAACGAAATGGCGCACGCCAAAGTGATGCATTCTCTTCAACTTTGCTTCTGCCAGTTCCCCATACTTGTCCCCAGGATATTCCCCCGCGAACAGTTTTCCACCGATATAATAGGACTGATGTAACGGACGACAGACAAATGCCTCAAAGCGGTCATTGATGTCGAGCAAATCTGACGGAAGCAGCGCACGACATTGGTTGACAAGCTCGTCTCTGAACCCTCCTCCAATCACGCTGAAACGTTTCGCTCCGGCAATCGAGGCCGTCATGGCTCCAATGGTGTCAGAATCACCACCCATGGAAATGGCCAGTCGCAATGCCTTCTCGGCAGGATAACCGCCACGTTCGAGATAAGCCTTGATGGCAACGGGCACACTGCCTTGACAGGTCACATCAAAGCCGTATGCATCACGGATGTCATCCAATTTGAAGTTAAGGTTATAGCCTATCTTCTCTGTGACGAAATGCCGTATCTCCTCTTCTGCACAGAGCGATATGTTTTTATGAAGAAACACACAGCCTGCTATGGCTTGTGCTCCCTTGATGCCCTCTGGATGGTTATGTGAGACGGAAGCAGTGATGCGTGCCAACTCCAATGCCTCTTCCAGCGAATTGGCATATAGTCCTACGGGACTCACCCTCATGGCAGAACCATTGCCAAAACTATTGTAGGGCTGCGTATGGTCGCTCATCAGCCACTGCGAAAACATCTTGCCGTAGCCGGCATGAGGGTATTTCCTTCCCAAACGCTGCATACATGCCACCAATGTCTCAGGTTGATGCTCGGGGTCGGTCATCAGCCATTCAGCCACAGCAAGTGTCATAACCGTGTCGTCAGTAAACCGACTCCCCTTGGGAACCAGTTCAAAATCCTCAGTCTTTATGTTGTGCCACTCGCGGGTGCTGCCCACGATGTCGCCTATGATTGCTCCTAACATAATATTGCGTATTTTAAAATTCCAATCTAAATCCCTTTTGCTTCAGCTCATCGTATTTCGCTTTGTTGAATCGGAAGAGGAAGGCTTCTTTCTTCTGCGATGGATTGACTGTCTCGTCCATTTGTTCCAGCATTTCAAGACGCTTCATTTTGTTGTAGAAGTTGCGGCGGTCGAAACGTACATCGAGTATCGCCTCGTAGAGGTTCTGAAGTTCCTTTATGGTGAACTCTTCGGGCAGCAATTCAAACCCAATGGGCTCGAAATGTATCTGCTGACGCAAAGCCTGTTCAGCCTTGCGGAGTATCTGGTCGTGGTCGAAAGCCAACTGCGGCACTTCGTCCAAGGCAAACCACCGCGCATCAGCAGCGTCATCTCCACCTTTCACCTCCTGCATCCTCACCAAGGCATAGTAGGCAATGGTGATGACACGCTCACGAGGGTCACGCTGTGGCGCAGTGAAAGTATGGAACTGCCGGATGTACGCACCCTCCAGACCAGTCTCTTCCTGCAACTCACGCAGCGCACCCTCCTCAGCACTCTCGTCCATCTTCATGAATCCACCAGGGAAAGCCCATCGCCCTTTGTAGGGTTCGATGCCTCGCTGCACTAAAAGTACTCTCAGTTTTGTACCGTCAAACCCAAAGATGACACAGTCCGTCGTCACACTCGGGTGAGGGTACTTATAGCAGTATTTCAACTCTTCGTCTGTCTTGTCTATCTTATTCATATTCTTGATGTGTTAAAATTACGTCACAAAGGTAATATGTTTATTTTAAACCACAAAATATTTTGCGTAAAAATTACATAAGTTAGACGATTTTTTATTAAAAACACTACCTTCAGTTTATTTCGAACTGTCGTTTTACCCATAACGATTATGTTTATAACAGACTAACCAACATCTCCAAGCCGTTTTCATGGATTTGTATGCCGTCAAGTTGTGCATATTCCATAATTTGCCGAATCTTCTTCAGATGATCGGGGAAAAGATTGATTCTTTTGTCTTCGATATTGATTTCTATTCCGTTTGGCAGTTTGTGAGACGAATCATATAGTGCTTTTCCACATTGTTGCCACTTCTTCATAATGCACTTTTATGTTCATAACTTCATCATTTTATATTATTTCAAATGCAAATACTGTCGTAGGGAAAGAGGAGGAACTTATTACACCATAAGAAAGGCAAGAGAGATGGGTATTTCTGTTACAAACTTATATTAGAACGCTTATGAATGAGATATTTGATATTGTTGTCATTGTCGTTGTCTTCCGCGTGCTGTTCGCT
>JALERP010000147.1 GCA_022764085.1 Prevotella sp. | reverse complement strand
AATGCCCACGACTCCTTGGGGTCCCAACTCCAATACTCGCCCCACGAGAGATTTGCCCATATCGCTCCCACAAAGATGCCAATGGCAAGACATGCCACTGAGGGATAGAGCATAAGACGCGAGAGAAGGAGATAACGCCCTGTTATGATGCCGGGAATAGAGACTATGAAGGCAAGGAGCAACAACAGATAAGCCACCGACACTATCGCCACATGCAAACTGAGGAAAGGCGAGTTGAGAATAGGTTGCATGTCGGCAATCCAGGGATTCGTCTCTGTCATTTGGGTGATGAAGAACCACACACCGAAAAGAATAATCAAAGAACTGAGCGATATGGCAATCACAAGTATCGCACGCTCAAACGAAGTGAAACCTCCCTCTTTGCGCTTGCGCCTCACGATATGGCGGCAACCACGGAATGCCTCCCACGAGATGCTTATAAACAGGAGGAAATAGCCGATATATGTGACGGTGATGCCCCATGGGTCGTGATTTACAATGAGGGTGGCTCCCATACCGTCGTCATCATACGACCATTGATAAAAGCGCCAGTTGCGACATACTACAATCTTGTTCATCGCCACTTCTTCCTGCAGGATGACATCATGCGAGGATATGTCGGCAATGGTGATGGTGGATTTATAGTCGGCAACATTACCGGTTTCGGAATATAGTTCCACCGAGAAATCATCGAGACGCACGGCAAACGGCAATGACTGCCCTGTGCCCTCTGCACTGGAGGCTGAAGGCATAAAGCGACAGGCAAAACTGCCCTTGCGCAGGTGGATAGTGCCCTGAACGCCGAAGAGATGGGTGAGAAATGCGCCGAGAAGAATAATTACAAACGAGGCATGGAGAAGGAAAAAGGAGATTCGGCGCACACGACTGCGCAATATATGGTATATGCCCAACAGGGCGAGAAAGAACCACAGAATAATCATCCATGCTGCGCCATAACATTCTTCCCGCGCATAATCCGTCCCAAAATATTCGCCGACAATCGTGGCAGCTCCTAAGAGCACCACGATTGCGGCATAAAGTATGGCTAAAGGGATTTTCATGTTATATATTTAGTTGACAATTATATTGCCCGTAGGAATTTCACCACGGCATCACGGTCGGACTTGCTGAGGTGATAGAACTTCTCGGTTGACTCGTAGGCCTGACTGTCCTTGCTATATCCATGCCACATGATGGCCTCTATCTCGTTGCGCGCACGGCAGTCGTGCAGTCTGTCTTCCGCTCCGGTGTTCACAAGTGAGAGTCCTCGTCCCCAAAGCGGAGTGGTGCGGCACCACGAACCATGTATGTCATTCTTCATGGCAAGCTTATGCTGTATCATGTCGGAATACGGATATATAGTCTGCTTGGGATATTTGGGCAATGGGCGACTTCCGATAATGGCGGGAGCCCAATAATTGTCTTCGCCTGTAGTCCATGAGGGACGATGACAGGTGGCACATCCAATCTCCTTGAACACCTTCTTGCCCTGTTGCACCACCGGGTCTTGGAGGTTGCGGGCACGGGGGATGGACAATCCGCGATGCCATACAAGGAAGGCGTAGTAGTTGTAGTCGCTCATCTCAGCCTCGAAGCGATACCACGGATTGTCAAACTGGTTGGTATTGGGACTGAGCAGGTTGCGCACTGCATCGGCAATACCGTCTTCTGTTCCATCAGCAAAATAAGGCGACAGGGGGTCGTTCTTTATCGCCTCAATCACCGAAGGAGTCTCGGCCATCTTGTCGGCCCATGCCGTGGTGGTATAGAGTTTCGGTCGGTCACTGCGTGTAACGTTGGTGATGTTCCAGATGGCATTAGCTCCGGCACCATCCTGGAGTGAGGCACGGGTGAGGGCATAAGTAAACCTCTTCACCGTCTTTTGTCCGTCGGCGAGGGTGTACCATGCCGTAGAGGCGAAGTCATTGGCATCCTTGTCCCACATCGAGGGATTGAGTTCCACATATTTCGCCTCTTGGCGATACTGCTCCCTCAGGTCGTCCTCGGTGATGGCATCAAGAAGACCTGTACCCATAATACCAATTGTTGATTCCAGTCGCACGGCAATGTTCTCCGGTTGCGGTTTGGTGTTGAATGCCGTGGTGGGGATATAGACCTCGGGATAAATGAGCGAATATTTCTCACCGTCCTCAAATTCCATTGGCAATCCGCTCTCCATTGCTGTCACCTCATGCCACGAGATTCTTATCTGGTCTTCGTCAAGTGGCGGCAGGAAAGGATAGGAAGCTTGTGTCTGCGGCATACCTGTCACCTCGGAGATATACGGACCATCGTTACTGTTCTGACCATCAACAGGATGATAGATGGCAAGCAGATAACCATTGCCAAACTGTGACTTATAGCTCATCTGTCGCTTGCCGTGTCCATAACCTGGATGGCAGTCGATACACGAGCGACGGAGCGATGCTGGACCGAGTCCGTTGAACGGAGCTGTAGCAGAGTTGAAGTTGCGCTCAAAGAATGTTTCTCCGAGATTGAACTCAGCGCCAAGTCCCTGTCGGGTGACAGCGGGAGCCTCATCCTCATAACATCCGGCAGTCACATTATCCGTAGTGCCGAGCAAGCCACCGGGATACCATTCATCAGCAGAGAAATTACCTACTGCCTTACCAATATAGTCGGCCTCGAAGGCGGAAGCCTGTCCGCCCTCTTCTACTGCCACATCGTTGCTGTCGCTACACGATGCTACAGTTAGACCTACCATCATAATAACAAATATTCTTTTCATAATCATTTATTTCTGCGTTGCAAACCATTCGGCAGCCTTGACGAGTTCATCGTCGAGAGCCTGCACCTTCTTCTGAGCCTCACCTACAAGGGGATTGTTGACATTCTGCACAAAGCTGCCAAGTGTAGATTGGCATGTCTCAAGAGCGGCAATAGCTTCTGCCACGGCTGTCTCAAGCGAGGCGAGAGACGGATAGGAATTGTCCTTCATATATTGAATGATACTCTTCGAGGTGTCTCTGCCATCGCCTTTTCTTCCTCCATATAGTGTGTTCTCTATACTGAGGATGTTGTCGCGGAAATCGACAAATGACTTGTGACTGTAGGGCGACTCTATATAGTTGACATCCTCGCCTGAATAGGGATTGCCGATCTTGGTGTTTGCAACCTCATTGGCGATATTCTCACATCCAGCCTGCAAGATAGTCACCATCACTTCCTGCCATGAGGCGTAAGTACTGCCGGCTTTTCCTGCAGCAAGCATATTCTCGCCATACGACTTCGATCCTCCATTCACGGTGAAGGGAAGTTCCACCTCCTCTACCCTATCAATATGACTCTGAGGGGCACCGGCATTCCATGCCACCTCCATCTGGAAGCAACGGTCGCGCAGGTCGCCGGCTACTGCAGTGGCATAGATGAGTTCCTGTAGGCCAGTGACATGAGCACCAATCTTAGTGAACGCCTCATTGGTCTCCTCTGCTCTCAGGTCGGCAATCTTGCGGTTGGCTCCATCACGGAAGATAATAAACTCAATGCCATGGAATCCAAGAAGTTCCTGTCCGAGTTTACCTCCGGCATAAGCAATACCATCCTCCCCTTCGAGCTTAGCCACCTGGTCGGCATTCTTCAGGGCAGTGGCAAGTCCGTCGGCATCAAGAGGCCATGTGTCGATATGCGGGTCGATACCGAAGTCGGTTGCCGCGCCGTATAGGAAAGCCTCGCTCTTCTCCCATTCCTCGCGTGCCTCAAGGAAGATCTGGCAGATATTGTCGATGTCGCCCTGACTGACACTTTGTGGATCGGTTTTAAACTTTTCAGTGACATCTGCAAGATTCTCATACAGCTGATTGGTGGCATCGGCGATTGCCCCGTATGTCTGGTATATGGTATTCGTGACATACTGATTGGCAATGACCTCCATCTTCTGTTCGTTCACACTGAGGGCATTGTCCCCATTCTGATTCTCGTTGTTGTCATCGCTGCAAGATGACGCTCCAAGGGAGATGATGGCACTCAAAGCCATCATCATTCCCATCTTTTTCATTACTCTATTCATCTTTTTAAAACGTATTATGTTGTTTCAATTGAGAAGTTTATTCTTTATTTACTCAACTCTTTCTGAAGTGATAATTCCCAATGTATAAGGGGTTTATTTAAACCACAGAGATAAAGAGGAAAAGAGATTTTTGTTTATATAGAGTAGGTCGCAAGCGACGGAGAACACAAAGCCTTCGGGCAGATGAAATCATGCGCAGCCCTCTATGATCTCTAAATGCCTTGGCATTCAGTCTCTTTCCTAATATAATACTCTTAATCTCTTAAACTCTGTGGTTCAAAATTACTTCCGAAACTTGAGTAAATACTCTATATAGACTTGAGTTCAGCGAAGTCGTCGATGATATGGTCGGCCCCATGCTCCAGAAGAGTGGCGCGCGAGTGGTTGCCGTAGGTCACGCCACATGTGGTGCAACCTGCATCGCGTCCCATCTGAATGTCAAACCAGGTGTCGCCTACGACAAGTGCATCCTTGGCGTCAAATCCCGTTTCATTTAATATTCTCTCCACCATGTCCGGTGCAGGTTTCTTGTTTGTCACGTCTTCCTCGCAGCAGTCGGTATCTATATATTGCGCAATGTCATGCACCTTGAGGAGCATGCGGAGTGAGTCGCGTCCACGGCTTGT
>JALERP010000103.1 GCA_022764085.1 Prevotella sp. | reverse complement strand
TTAGGAAAGAATAACGAACCAATCCAAAATCGGCTTTCATTCCTAATAGACTGTAAATCAGTGATATTACATCACCTTGCTATCCTTTCATTTCCGATGGTTAGACCCGCTTGGGATAATTGGTGGTTACTGGTGGATATTACAGATGTGTATGGCACTGGCCGCACTGTTCTCCATCATTGTTGCTGGCAGCATGGCCTACAAGATGATGGTGAAGCATGAGCCCATCGACATCATGAAACTCTTCAAGCCCCTTGTGGTCAGTGTCATACTCTGTTGGTGGTACCCACCTGCAGACACCGGCATCGGCGGTAGCAACAGTTCCTGGTGCGCTTTGGACTTCCTGAGTTACATCCCGAATGCCATAGGCAGCTACACCCACGACCTCTATGAAGCGGAGGCGGCACAGGTGGAAGACCGTATGCAGGACGTGCAGCAGTTGATGTACCAACTTGGTGACGAAGCCTCTGACCCCATCTCCACTATCAAGGCGGCCAGCAATGCCGTCAGCACCTTGCTAACGCAAAGCAGCGTGCAGGACGTGACTGATGCCGATGCAGCAGCCGAAGACGAGAAGAACATCGTCAAGGCAGAGATGACCAGCACCTCGGCAGGTCTGGTGATGATGATTGACAAGGTCATCATGCTCATCGCCCTGATTACGTTCCGCATCGGCTGGTGGGGCACGATATACTGTCAGCAGATACTCCTGGGCATGCTCACCATCTTTGGGCCGATACAATGGGCGTTCAGTCTGTTGCCCAAATGGGAAGGAGCCTGGGCGAAGTGGATCATCCGCTATCTTACCGTCCATTTCTACGGGGCCATGCTCTACTTCGTCGGGTTCTACGTGCTGTTGCTCTTCGATGTGGTCATCAACATCCAGTACAACGACCTTGCGGCGGTGACAGCTTCGGATGAAAGTGTGGTGAACTATCTGCAAAACGCCTTCTTCTCTGCCGGCTACCTGATGGCTGCCAGCGTTGTGGCGCTGAAGTGCCTGAACCTCGTCCCTGACCTTGCCGCCTGGATGATCCCCGATGGTGATACTGCATTCTCTACCCGTAGCTTCGGTGAAGGTGTGGCAACCAGCATGAGACAGTCAGCCAGCCGACTGATTGGCGTTTAACTAACAAACCTGCAACATAACATACAAAACAATGGTAATAAAGAATTTAGAAAACAAGATCAAGCTGGTGCTGATACTCTGCTCCCTATTCCTGTTGGGATGCATAGTGATTTCGTTCGGCAGCATCTGGGCCGCCCGCACCATGGTGGACGATGCCCACAAGAAGGTTTATGTCCTCGATGGCAATGTGCCAATCCTCGTCAATCGCAGTACGATGGAAGAAACGCTCGATGTGGAAGCCAAGAGTCATGTGGAGATGTTCCATCATTACTTCTTCACTCTGGCTCCTGACGACAAGTACATCAAATACACCATGGAGAAAGCCATGTATCTCATTGACGAGAGTGGTCTAGCCCAATACAATGCCTTGAAGGAGAAAGGTTTCTATGGCAATATCATGGGTACCAGTGCAGTGTTCAGCATCTTCTGCGACAGCATCAAGTTCAATGAAGAGAACATGTCGTTCACCTACTATGGTCGTCAGCGCATCGAGCGACGAACCTCCGTTCTCATGCGTGAACTCGTCACCGAAGGCTTTGTCAAGCGTGTGCCGAGAACGGAGAACAATCCCCACGGACTGCTCATCGTGAACTGGCGTACCATCTTAAACAAGGATATAGACCAGCGTAAGAAGTCTAACTATTAACGCATTAGCTTATGGAAATCAAGAAAATCATCTTCGGGGAGAAAATGCCCGACAAGGACGACCCTGAATATAAGGAGAAGCATGAGAAATGCGTGAATGCCGGCAAGAGCTTCGCCAGGACACTGCGTCTGGACAAGGCGGCGGCCAAGGTGCAACGCTTTGCGTCCACCTATCCAAAGATGTTCCTGTGCCTCATCTTCGGCTTTGTGCTATTCAGCATCGGATTGAACCTTTACCGCATGTCCAATGCCGTCAGCTACCACAGCAATCCGTCAAGTGCCGTGGAACGTCAGGAGCAGCAGCTGCATTTCAACCGTCATCATGCACCGTCCAAGAGAGACAATAAAGAAACAGACAAACCCACAAACGAAACAGAAGCGTATGAAGATTACAGACAAGATTAACTTCCGGCAGCCGAAGTATATGCTTCCTGCCATCATCTATGTTCCGTTGCTCTTCTTCGGCTATTTCATTTGCCGCTTCTTCGAGACGGAGACCGTCGATGTCAACAACAAGATGCAGACTACGGAGTATTTCAATGACAAGCTGCCTGATGCCAATTTCAAGGGTGACGGCATTGGAGACAAATACTCCAATATGGTCAACAGCTACGGCAAGATCAAAGACGAGTCAGCTGTTGAGAACATCGAACGTGGCGGCGAGAATGAAAAGGAAGAATACACTTCCCAGTACTCCGATGCCGAATTGGCTGCCATGGATGAACAAAGCGATGAAGCCAAGGAGTCTATGGCCAGGCTGCAGCAGCTGCAGGATCGCATCCGTGAGCAGCAGGCCAAGAACGACAATCTCACCGACAATACCGTCCCTGGCAATACCGAAGACGAGGAAGAAACCCTTGCCAACCTCCGAAAGGCTTTGGAAGAAGCCCGAAATGAGGGACTGCGTCAGGCTGGAGTTGACACCGATGAAGAGGAGGAGACACCAAGCAAACCCGTCAAGCGGAAAAAGAAGGCCGACGAGGGTGAAGTAGAAGGCGAAAAGGTGGTAAACGAGCATGCCGTGACCGAAATCTCCGAACAGGCAGAAGCCGAGGAGGTGGTCAAGCGGCACAAGGAAGACAATGAGTATTTCAACACCATTGCCACCAATGAACCTGAGCACAAACTCATCAAGGCCATCGTCGATGAAGACATCAAAGCCGTTGACGGCAGCCGTGTGCGACTCCGTCTGCTTGATGACATTGACATCGGCGAACGCACGATTGCCAAAGGCACCTGTCTCTATTGCACTATGAGCGGTTTCAGTCAGCAGCGTGTGAAAGGTACGGTAAAGAGTGTCCTGGTCAATGATGAACTGGTGAAAATCAACCTGAGCATCTATGACACCGATGGCTTGGAAGGCTTGTATGTTCCAAAGAGCAGTTTCACAGAGACTGTCAAGGACATTGCTGGCAGCACAGTCAGCCAAAGCATGACCATCAATGACGGCTCTACCACCAGCACGGCTGGACGCTGGGGAATACAAGCTCTGCAGAATGCCTACCAGAAGACCGCCAATGCCTTGTCCAAGAACATCCGCAAGAACAAGGTCAAGGTGAAGTATGGCACACAGGTATATCTCATCAATAGCAAGGAGAAACGTAACAAATAACACCAATAGCAATATCAAATCAGCATTATATGAGAACTTGGAAAAACGTCTTTGCCATAGCAGTCGCAGGACTGCTGACGGCAGGACAAGCAAAAGCACAGAAGACTCTTGAGGGCATGCAGCTCCTCACGGTCAATGAGAATGTGACAACTGTCATCACGGCCAGCGAACCTGTCCGTTTCGTGGACATCAGTACGGGTAAGGTCGTGGGCGACCAGCCTATCAACAACACTATCCGTCTGAAGCCCAAAGAAGGCGTGGAGGTGAACCGCGACGGAGACATTCTGGCCATTGTCACGATAGTCACGGAGCGATACCGCACCCAGTACGGCCTTATCTACACCTCCCATCAGGATGAAGCCGTCGCCGACAAGACCATCGAGGTGGACGAGCGCACAGCCTATAACAATCCTGCCGTCAGTATGTCTACTGAGGACATGGCACGTTATGCCCGTCAGATATGGACTTCTCCGGCTCGTTATCGCAATGTGGCCACCAAACGTCATCGCATGACCATGCGGCTGAACAACATCTACAGCGTGGGAGAATACTTCTTCTTAGACTTCTCGGTGGATAACCGCACGAACATCCGTTTCGACATTGACCAGCTGAAGGTGAAGCTCAACGACAAGAAAACCTCCAAATCCACGACAGTCCAGACCATTGAACTCACGCCTGAGTTTACTCTGGACAGTTCAGAGTCGTTCCAGTTCGGCTACCGCAATATCATTGTGGTGAAGAAGATGACCTTCCCTAACGACAAGATTCTCACCATCGAACTCAGCGAGAGGCAGATCAGCGGACGCACCATCAGTCTCGATATAGAGTATGAGGATGTGCTCAGTGCCGACTCATTCAACAAGGTTTTACTTTATGAACACTAATGGCCTATGAAGACTTTCAACATCATCAGAAAACAGCTGCTGGCGCTTATGCTTATGGCAGTAGCCACAGCAGGATATGCCCAGAACAACAGTAACCGCATCAACTTCGGTGTGGGAGCGTTGTATGAGAGAGGCTTCGATGCCACCTTGTCGGTGGAGCACGAGACTAAAAACCATAACGCATGGGAATACTTTGCCAACTATTACATCAAGTATGACAAGGACAAGGACAAGGAGGCAGGTCACATCACAATGGACTCCTTCTGGAAGAACTATCGCACATGGGGCCTGGGCGTTGCCTATAAGCCTTGCGTCTATCGTGCCAAGAATGCTTATGGCAGCCTTCGCTTCGGTGGCAGCATGGGTAGTGACACCGACGAGCTTGTCGGCTGGGTGAATGTCGGCTATGAGCAGAACTATGTCCTGCGCCGTGGCTGGCAGCTCTACTGGCAAGTAAAGTCTGACCTCTGCATCAATGGCAAAGACCTCTTCCGCACAGGAGTGGTCATAGGATTTAAGATACCAACAGGTTCAAGATAAATCAGAAGCACAATGAAGACAATCAAATACATAATCGCATTGCTTGCGGCAATCCCTTTCCTCAGTTCATGTGATGACCACATCTACGAGGATGCCAGTTGGCACGCATGGCGACCGGGAATGGTCTATTGCACCAACGGCGAAGTCATGTCTTACGAGGACTGCGCCAAACAAGGCAATATACCCGAAGCCGTTCTGTTCTATGTAGATAACCAGGGCGTTATTTCCGGCAAAGCATACGCCGTGTCGCTGAAGAATTATTCCGAGAAGGAGTTCATAGACCCTGATACCATCTACTTTGAGCAGGGGACATCGGCTGATATAGAGAAATTCGATGGCGAGGAGAACACCATTGTCCTCCGCTACTTCCAGATAGCATCACCTATAGCAAAGAACGTCACTCCCAAGTTCTTTATCCCTTCCGTTGCAGAGATGTACAAGCTCTATCTGGCCAAGTCAATCGTCAATAGCACCATAGAACAATGTGGCGGCGACTTGTTGCCGATAGACAAAGAAGATTGCTGGTATTGGACAAGCACTGAGGTTGCCGGAGCAGCCCAAGATAGAGCCTGGCGCTATAGCTTGACCTCTGGCCGCTTTGAAGCTGCCGACAAGCATAGTCAGTTCGCCACCCGTCCAATCATCAGCATCCGTTTGAACAAAGAAGAATAAAATATGGAAGAAAGCAAAGATCTGCAAAGTCTGTATAAGGTATTTCGGACGTTCATCTACGCATCGGTTATACTGGAGTTCTTCGAGTATGCCATTGACCCCAATATGCTTGACTTTTGGGGTGGCGTACTTGTGGACATCCATGACCGTATCAAGTTGATGGACGTTTATCAGGATGGTCACATTCTGCATAGCAAGATAATGACGCTACTCATCATCTGCGTCACCTGCATAGGCACCCGAAACAAGAAGCACCTGGAGTTCAATGCCAAGACGATGGTCATCTATCCCATCTCTGCCGGTATCATCCTGATGTTCCTGTCGGTATGGGTCTTCAAGCAGCATTGGCCGCCCCATATCTTCACCTTATACAGCAGCACATGGTTGTATTTCGTGATGTCTATCGTCGGCACGGTTCTTTGCCATGTGGCTCTTGACAATATCTCCAAGTACCTGAAAGACGGTCTCCTGAAAGACCGCTTCAACTTCGAGAACGAGAGTTTTGAGCAGATGCCTGACGAAGTGAAGAACAAGTACAGCATCAATATCCCCATGCGCTACTACTATAAAGGCAAGTTCCGAAAAGGCTGGGTGAATATCGTGAACCCTTTCCGCGGTACTTGGGTGGTTGGCACTCCGGGTTCTGGTAAGACTTTCTCGATTATCGAGCCCTTTATCCGTCAGCACAGTGCCAAGGGCTTTGCAATGGTTGTATACGACTATAAATTCCCTACGTTGGCGCAGAAACTCTACTACCACTATCGTGTGAACAAGAAGGCTGGTCTAACACCAAAGGACTGTGACTTCAATATCATCAACTTCGTGAATGTGGAGTATAGCCGAAGGGTCAATCCTATCCAGCTCAAATACATCAGCAACCTTGCGGCTGCCAGTGAAACGGCAGAGACGCTGTTGGAGTCCTTACAAAAGGGAAAGAAGGAAGGTGGTGGCGGCAGCGACCAGTTCTTCCAGACTTCTGCCGTCAACTTCTTGGCTGCTTGCATCTATTTCTTCTGCAACTACGAGAAGCGGCCATACGATGCCAATGGCCATGAGATGAACTACGACAAGACCATTGACCCAGAAACAGGCATGATAAAACCGACAGGCGTTGTCAGAGATACTGCCGGAAACATTGTGGAACCTGCATATTGGTTGGGCAAGTACAGTGATATGCCACACATCTTGTCTTTCCTGAACGAGAGCTACGAAACCATCTTTGAGGTGCTGATGACCGATACCGAGGTGGCGCCATTGCTTGGCCCGTTCCGAACAGCTTTCGACAACAAGGCCATGGAGCAGTTGGAAGGTATGATTGGTACGCTTCGTGTCTTCACCTCACGACTGGCTACCAAGGAGTCCTATTGGATATTCAGCAAGGAAGGTGATGACTTCGACCTGAAGGTCAGCGACCCTGCCCATCCGAGTTACCTGCTCATTGCTAACGACCCTGAAATGGAGAGTATCATCGGTGCTTTGAATGCACTTATCTTGAACCGCTTGGTCACTCGTGTCAATACCGGCCAAGGCAAGAATGTGCCTGTCAGCATCATCGTCGATGAGTTGCCGACGCTCTATTTCCACAAGATAGACCGCCTGATTGGTACCGCCCGAAGCAACAAGGTCAGCGTGACCTTGGGCTTCCAGGAACTGCCGCAGTTGGAGTCCGACTATGGCAAGGTGGGTATGCAGAAAGTTATCACTACTGTAGGTAATGTGGTTAGCGGCTCAGCCCGAGCCAAAGAAACCCTCGAATGGCTCAGCAACGACATCTTCGGTAAGGTAGTGCAGTTGAAAAAAGGTGTCACCATCGACCGCGACCGCACCTCCATCAATCTCAATGAGAATATGGACTCCTTGGTTCCAGGCTCAAAGATTGCCGATATGCCCACCGGCTGGATATGCGGCCAGACCGCCCGCGATTTCGTCAAGACCAAGACTGGGCGAGGGGATAGCATGGACATCCAGGAGGCCGAGGAGTTCCAGACCAGCAAGTTCTTCTGCAAGACCGACTTCAATATGGAAGAAATCGGCAAAGAGGAAGCCGACTACGCCAACTACCCCTTGCCGAAGTTCTACAACTTCCCTTCCGTTGAAGCCCGCGAGCGCATTCTCTATGCCAACTTCCTGAAAGTAAACAAGGAAGTCAAAGACATGATCGCCGAAATCCAGGAGTTCAACAAGAAATGAAAATAGCCTTGCGTCCTCTCTCGCCTAAGAGGATGCAAGGCTATCTTTCGTTAGTTCACTTAACCGATCTTCTCGCAAACGAAATGGGAGCCGTTCATGTGGTGGAGATCAATCTCGATGCCATACTTGCTCATGAATAACTGGGCAAGCATGAGTTGTTCACGGCTCATACCGAGTGGCGGAGTTGTGGTCGCAGTGCTCGTTTCCACGAACATGCCTTTTTCAAGGCGTTGTCTCTTGTTCTTACAAGCGGCATTACCGCTGTTCTTCACTGAAATTTTCCAAAGTGCCATAATAATCTCTATTTGATGGATTTGATTTTGAATATACGTTTGTACCAAGGTGCCTTTTGAGGATAAACACCGATGGCAAGGAATATTGCATTTTCTATAGAAGCGTCAATGGCATCAAAATAATCTGTCATTGCTTCATCTTTAAGGAGAGTTTGATATATGTCCTCATTAATAACTATGGTCGTCTTAGCATAGTTACTCATTTCATTTATTGCCGCTTGGGATATGTGTTTCCTGTTCTTACCTTCAAAACAGAAAGGTAATGTGACGATGTTCGTTACCTCTACACCCTTATCACTTAGATATTTTGCAAAGACAGGAGCACCACCAGTACCTGTTCCACCGCCTAAGGTGCTAATTACGATGGCTTTGTGAAACAGATAATTATCAAGTATTGTTTCTTTCTGTAAACATTCTTCCGCTTTTTGTCGGCCTATCGTTTCATTACTACCACAACCCAAGGGCTCATTGTCGCAACGGAAAAAAGAAACATGCTTTTGCAGAACTTCATTCATGCTGGCTTTCTTTGTTGCAGTTATCGCACCTGTGCCAATGGCTAAAACGGCTATATCCTTATTGCTGATTCCATTTTCTTGACAGGTTGAACCTTCATTACTATAAGATGTAAACTCTTTTATATCCATATACTATTATTTTGATGATGCAAAGGTCGGTATTGGGTGTGCCAACTATGGGCGCTCCATTCAAAAAATTGCAGTTTTACAGAAAAATCATTTTTTGCTATGATTGATAGCGCACGTAATCTTGCACAGGTTGTCTTCCCTCGGGGATAGTCCCCACTTTACCTCGCAATCCAATCCTTTGGGAATGAGCAAATCCACCATATAACTTATGACAGATATATCGCTCATCATGAGAGGAGCGGTGATTGGGAATTGGATATGGATAAGCACTTTGGTGCTATTGCCACAAGATATTTCCAAAGCCTCGTATTGTTCTGCTATATCATCAAACAGGATGTGCAGGTGTTGCGTGATATCCTCAGTTGCAGCTTGCAATATAACGATGCTACTCTGATTATCGCCTTGGAATGTCTTTAGGTCATTCTCGTCAAGTGACACTATCCAGCGAGGCGAGGTCATTACCTCTTCTTTGAATTGTTCAAAATCTTTCATATCGTTCCGTATGTTACTTTGTCGTCAAATTCCACATGTACCTCCAGGTTGAACTCTCTCACATAGATAAGATCGTATAGGGAGAAGTAGCAGTGGTCGTATAGATTATGGAAGGGATGTATAAGGTGCAGGTCTTTCGACCATTCTCTGTCCAGTCCCTCGTTCCAGTTGTCGTTTGGGTCTTCCATACCCAGCCAATTCTCCAATGTCTCATGTCCGCTATGCTCTGGCGGATATTCTCTGCTGAAACGGAGTGACCAAGCGCAGCCATCGTCATAGAGCGCACAGAAACCGCCGCATGTGAGCGCATCCCACACCTGCTTCGCCGTTTCTGTTTGAATGGGGTGAAGAGCAGGATAATCGTAGCCAAGGAATATCTTTCCCTCCACCTCGAAGTCTTCAGGGCAGTCCTCGCGATGCAGGCATTCTTGATAAGTTGCCATCGTGCGACGATACAGCTCAGCGCAAGCCTTGCGGAGTGCATCATTAAACTCAACAAGGAGTTGTTTCGTCTCATCGTCATACACATTCAGATGCCAAAGCACGTTACGTCGCTCTTCAAGCAAGTATTCCATCACATGCTTTTCTTCATCAGAGTATCGGCAATGCTCGTTTCTCCTTGCAATCTCTTCCTCCAGCATCACGATGCGAGGATCTTCAAATATGTGTTTTATGTCCATAACTCAATCCCATAAATAAAGATAATACTTATAAAATAGCTCAAAGCCCTCTTCAAAATCCTTCCTCTCTTCTTGTGACAATGCACCTGCGTGCATATTGAGTTCGAAGGCATATATCATCTTGTCAATAACCTTGTGCCATGCCTCCATAGAGGCAATATCTCCGGGATGGCCATGCTTATCTAAGGCTTTGAATGCCTTAAGCCTTGGGACAATCAGACGTGCAATAATGTTGTCCGTATTCCACACCTCCTCTATCGGGTAGTCGTGCTTGTGACTCCATGCTTCTACTATGTCTGTTTTCTTCTTGCGTTTCATAATCCTTCGTGTTACTATTTTGGGTGCAAAATAATAAAGGAGGTATGCCAACTATGGGCGCACCTCCTTTTTAAGTGAAGAAAATATGTGACGCTGATGCTTTGGGTTTATTTCTACATGGAAATGACCATAGCCACTACTGTAATCTCTATCTGATTCCCTAAATCCGGTTTGTAGTCGAATACTATATCCACTGAACCTTCAATTTCCTCAGAAGTGATAACTTTATCTCGTAGAGCTGTAAGAAGAAGGTCTTCATTGGTATTGACCAAAGGAGGTTTATTCCAAGGATGCCCTGCTGCAAGATAGATGATTACGTTATCTGCCTGAGGTAGCATATCATATCGGGTGATGAGGTCCGTCAGATAGCTGGATGCATCAGTGGTTTTGTCTGCGTATGACTGAATGGTGACGCTCGCAAATGTGCCAGAATGGAATAAATTACAGAGCTGGCTAATCGTCAGATAATTGACCTCTATTGACAATGCCGGCAATACCTTAGTGATAAAGTTGCCAATGGCTACCATTCGCTCATAGTACTTCTCCATGAATACGTGACGGAAGAGGCGTTTGCGCTTTGTTCTGTTGGCTCGTTTATTGCCATACCCAACATCTTTCTTGGCTTTTTCAATCAATTCTTGTCTCTTAGATGGGAGGAGTTCCCTTATAGATGGCACATAACCACCATGACGGAGTATCATCTTCTTGAGTTCCATCGCTTTTGGCTTGTAGTCGCCACGTAGCCAATCCATCTTTTGACCTTCAACAAACCCGTAGAAGGAAGTATGCCATAGGCAACATGCAGCAATCTCGGCGTTAGTCGCATGTACGTTGGCATCTAGGACAATCTCCTTGGTGAGAGAGTGCTCCCACCAATCTCCCTCCATAGGATAAGCGTCCAGATGAAGCCCCGTGCCATCCTCCCAATCCTCCATTGTTATCTTGCACACATCGCCATTGGAATCATCATGATGCTTTGGCTCCATCAGCCTGAGCATATCGTAATGAAGTTTGAACCATCCAATGATATCTTTGTGTTCAGGATACATGCTCACTATATGCGGCTCCACTTCTTCAAAGGTAACACTGCAGAGAAGTTCTTTGTATGTCATCGCGAATTGATTTATGTTCGCCGCAAAAATAAAATGGAGCTATGCCAAATATGGGCACAACTCCAAAGATAATTGCTAAATCTTCTATCCGTTCAGTATTTTGATGGCTCTATCTGCCAATTCTGGTGTGATGCCGTCATACGGATTGGTCAGGATGAAGTGGGGCAGTTGAGAGTCCAGTATCACGTATTCATCATCGATAATGACATAACGCGCTTCTTCATGAAGATTATCGGCAATCCAGGATGCAATTTCTACGCCCTTCCACTGGGTGCGTCCAGGATCCACATCATCAAGGTCGGCATTGAGTAGCAAGTTGTCGCTGGCAGACGATGGCGTTACATCAATGACATTGCCGGGCATGTTCCTGTCACTCCACATCTGTTTCATAGCCTCCAGACCGAGATATTTCCACGACGACTCTATCACGATGTCTGCTCCAGTCTCTTCAACTATCCTCTTTAACTCAGCCACCGCATCAGAATCAAAGAAAGCTCCATGCTTATCTTTCCATGGTTTCCCATGATACATAAGCATGTTCTGGTTGTGCTCAGTGTTAAGCACACCGTCAAAGTCGAGAAAGATTATCTTCTTCATACGCTTCATTTTATTGGGTCGTGACAGAAATCTCTACGTTTGCACTTCTTGCAGAACTTGCCAATCCATACGTCATCAAACTGGTTCATGGCTTGCTCAACGATTGTTGGGTCATCTGTCAGTATGCCTGTCTCGAAGTTTCGTTTGTCCTCACCCTTCATGCCGATACCGGCTCCTGTCAGGTTGGCGCTGCCAATATAGACATCCTTGCAGTCAAAGACGAGCATCTTGAAGTGAACACGTGGACAAAGCACCCGCTCCATGCGATCATAAAGGACTGGGTATTTGTCAAAGTCCTCTCGGAATGTCTGGCCAGGCTCCTTTGCATGAATAAGCCGAACCTCCACACCCTTACGTATAAGCTGCGCCAGCAGAGCCAGGAAAGGCTTCTTCTCCTTTCCCGTCTCCACATAAAGGTCTTTGATGTCAGCCGTACCGATCCAAAGAGAGTGCTTCACTGACTGCACCCGCGAGAGCACTTCCTTGTAATGGTTGGTATTTGAGATATATTGCGTCATTGACATAATCGTTCTTTCAGTATGTCCAACATCCGTTTTCCTCTATTATGAATGATGCGAGTTGAGTCATCAATGTATCTGTTGGCTTCAGCAAAGAATCTTTGCTTGTTGACGTAGCCGCTTCGCCACCATGTGTATCCTTTAGACTTGATTATCGGCTGGTAGTCTGCATCCACATAGTCATTAAGGATATTTCCATCTATGAAGCGGCGCCATCCCTCTTCACCATAAAAGGGAGCGAAGTCCACCTCGTTGAGTTGCACAAAATCTTGCAAGTCCTCCTCATAGTCAGGTTTGCCTGTCAATACCTTATATAAGGCTGCAAGAAATCGGTCTTCATAATCATGCCACTCAGCATGGCATCCGCGATACTGGTTGATGCTCCATCCATCTATTCGTTTGTCTGGCAAAACCATCATGTTGCCAATCGTGTGGAATGTGTGTTGAAAGGTCTTTATCTTTTCAGACAGTTCAGCAGGAGGGTTCCATTTTGAGGTAAACTCGTCTTTCCAAGGATAGGAAAAGAAGGTTGCGCTGGAGTTTATGGTGTCACCACGTAATTTCCCCTCACCTGAGTTTTCCCAAGAAAGGTTCTCCCATACATCACCAAAGACAACGCAATAGATAGCACGCATCAAGTTCGTGTCATCAGGGTCGAACTTGCGTCCAGGACAACCATATAGTTTGTCCGAGCGCAACCGTCCCAAATCGTAATCTACGATGCTATCAGTATTGCCATCCAATCGTTCCTTAATAAACGTCTTGAATGTGATTATGGCTATTTCATCCTTCATTATCATGATTTTCAACTGAATGATTTATACCCTGCATTATCCGTTTCAAAATATCTTTGATGCCATTTCTGGAGTATATAGATATACTACGAAGCCGTCCATCTGCTTTGCGTTCAAGAGCATTCATAATCCATGGAATTAGTTTGTTGAATAATCTGACATTAACTTGGTAGTCTTCTTCTGCAAAAGCCAACTCTTCTTCTTTGGATAAAGAATCGGGATGTTTGGTACGGATGAATAGATCGAATGCGTAACTGTTTTCGCAATTGCGCTCTGCTTGTTGGTCGTAGAAATAGACATCAATAGCTACTTTGTATTTTTTCTGTTCAAAAACAAGCTCACGTTCAAAGTACATGCACGATTTACCCTTTGGCCAAATACCAACCTTCCAGTCTATTCTATCGCACTTAAAACCTTCGTTATGACGATAGTCAAGAAACAGAGCATATGTTCTCAACTCCATGCGGTCGCTATTGTTTCCGTTACTCGTTTTGAGCTCTATATCATAATTATTGTCAGTCCACATGCATCGTTTGGTTCTCATATAATCCCATACACCTGGATGGTGAATGAAATGATAACGGAATGAATTGTCATCAGATGCCAAGAGAAACTGCTCATACTTACTTGAAATATTTTCCACATAATCAGAAAGTGCCTGCCGTAAATCTTGGCCTGCCTTTTGTGCAGGAACCAATACTTCCTTCAACAGACTATAAAGTGCCGAAGCGCATTCATCCTTAGTATTTACGTATTCCCGCCACTCGTCGAGTCCATGACAGAAACACCAATAACAATTCTTCTCCATACCAAAATAATATGGTTTGAATGTCATAAGTGCTCTCCGCAATAAATGCTCATTATCGTCAAGTTGCTGAGTACATCCACCATCCTGGCCATCAAATACAGCAAGCAAGACGCTGGTATACGTCTCTACATTGTCCATGTCCAATTCGCTTTGGCAATCAGTTGGATTTAGGCTTAACATATTGAAAAGCACTCCAATATGACCACTAAAGAAACGTCCGTTTTCCAGCTTTGTTATAGAACTATAATAATCCAGCAGACTTGCTTTCTGCACCTCCTCACTAATCTGGCGTGAATTAAAGCCTTTCAAAGTATCCTTAGCGTCAGCGTTTTCTAGACGTAAATAGATATTCTCATTACTGCATCGTATACTAAAGTCATCCATTACCAACATCAAGGTTGGTAAGTTTTCTCTGTCAATAGAAGTATTAAGGATGAGATTTCTCATTACGCGCATCCAGTCATAGAGCGCAGTTTCACCTTGCCTATATGATAGTAGCGCATAGAAAAGAGGTAAGGTTCTGCCAAGAGCCCCCTCACACATACTTATGCGATAAGTCCGAGTAGTATTGCTGACCTTCTCTTCTCCAAGATACAAGTCTAATGAATTGAATGTTTTAGATAGTCTTGATATTGTACGAATACTAGTGATTGCAAAATCAAAGAATGCTTCCGACATGAGACTTAACCTTTCAATCCATAATAAAGGAAAGTTACCAGCCTCCCGTAATCTATCCACGATTTTATCGGATATAGCTTGGTTATCTGCTTTTGCCTCAATGCCAAAGAAATCTTGCATTTCCTCAAACAGATAAGGATTATCTTCTCTCAATGTCGCAATTGTCTTGAGTAATTCCCCTGTTTTTAAATGATAAAGAATAAGCAGGTTGTAGAAAAAGAACAATTGTTCGTCATCTATTTCCTCTGGATGCTCTTGTTCCAGATTGCGATTCTGCCAGAACATATCTGTCCAAGCATTGTCCATCTCTATTCTCCATTCTTCTGCATACGGACGAGTAGAGATTTTTTCATCCATCCATGATTTGAGATTTTCGAAGGCAGACAATTTGCGGCCGCGTCCATTCATCTTTACATAGATGTCGTCGTCAAGGCCAATGCTTTCGTCCATTTGAAGAAAAGCAAAGGTGACGCTTGGAGTGTCACTCTTAATGAGTCTATTCCATATAGTATCAATATTGTGCTCATTTACCTTGCGATGAATAAGCTTTAATGTGCCAAGCATATTGCATACAGTGGCATTCTTGCTCCAGGAACGTATAAACCAATTCTGATCAGTAATTGCTTTGTCCAGTGATTTGTAGGAAGATGATTTGGACAATAGACCCTCCAGATGTTCAGTAATACGCTCACAGAAATCATTAGCATACTCCCTTGCTGCAAATTTCATATTTACCCGGTATTCTCTTGTCTGCTTTTTGCAAGCATAAAGATAGAGATGAAGCAGCCAAAGTGTAATCAATCTCTGTTGTCCATCTACAGGAACAAAACAGCCGTCTTCCTCATAACCATAGATATAGTTCAGGTCACAGTCTTTTTCCAACAATGCATCAAGGAATGGACTTATCACAGCAGATTCTTTGCTGCCTTGAACATAGTCTCTCTGCAGAAGAGGGATAAGAATGGTCTTATTTTTGAAAGATTCGATAAAATTCATTGTGTTCATTAATTAGCGTAATAATAACTCAATTTCTGCTCCATGTCTTTGACGTAAGCATCGGCATCCTTTTGCGTCCAAGCGTTCAAGGTCAAATCTGCTCCCTTATAATAGGCTTTTGTGAATACAGCCAATGTGCATGGAGGGATATATAGCTTAGCAATGTCCTTTTCAAAATCATCGTTGATATCAGTTAGACCATTGGCAACTATAATGTATCTACGTTTTCTGGGAAACAAAGCATTGTGATAACTCCTGTTGGTATGGCTGTCTAACAAAGTGATGTTACCTACCTGCATTTTGTCTTTGCCGTCTTTTCCGTCATCCTTTATTGCATCCACAATGTCATCATCACATTTGCGCATAATAGTCTTATACAAGACATTGAAATCTTCTTTCTTCTTGGTCTTCTTGTAGCGTGCCTCAAGAACACTTACTAAATCAGAAGGGTATTTATCACCCAAATCAATCTTGATGCTTTCCAGCCACGATTCCCTGTCTTCTGGATTTTTGAAATCGGCATCTGTATTTGATGCAATGTGTTCAATATCCCAATTCTGCTTGTGGAGGAGTTCGAAAGGGAAACGCTCAAAACTGGTCTGTAGTTGTAACTTGTCATTGTCATGCAATAAAGTATATTTCTGAAGAATCGTCTCCACGTTGTGCATCACAAACAACAATCGCAGATCTTTTTTCTTCGACTGGTCGTATGTGTAGTCCTCGATTTTCTTATGCCGCTTACATAAGATGACCTTGATGTCTGCTCTTAATTTGCCAACAAACTCTGAGTGAGTAGATTTTCTGCTAAGTTTAAGAAGGTTGCTGGTACTGTTTAATGTGTTGTCATTGGAGTTATAAGTAAGAAAACCAATGTAATGATAGCAATATATGTCATCATACATATCCTTTAGACGTAGGAAGGTATGTCTTACTTGCTTCCATTTATCCGACAACGAGCCTTTCTCTGGTTTTGAGAAATAGTTTCTGAAAGACCATCTTGAATCTATTTCATAGTCACTCTGCTTGCAATTTGCAACAAGGTTGAATAAAAAATCCATCCGTGTTTGACCATTGCGCAACTCAGAAGCATTAAACATGTACCAGAAGTGGTCATTCTGCATCTGTTGTTCTATTTGTTCGAATATGGCAGCAGCCTCTTCTCGCTCTCTAGCCGGCAAGCCAGAAGCTCGGTTGAGAAACAAAGCCTTTATGAGCTCTGTATTGGTAAGAGGTATTTTACCGCTATTGAGGTTGCTGAAAATCTCATGTTGTTTTTCGTTGTCACCAACTACTTCATACCATATAACTTGAAGCGACTTGTCTTCCTTGCTTCCTTCAAGTAAATCCTTGAACATGTTGATATACTTGTCAAGTTCAATATTGGAAGCAGCATCATCACCTTTGCTTGATTTTTTCGCCCAATCCCAAAAGACCTTGCCAATATGCTTGTAGGCATTATGGATATAGAAAAAATCAATCTTTATAGAAGCGAGTTCATCGCCAACCGTTTCAATGTTTGCCATGAACGATGTCCTTGTCATGGTGTTATCATCATCGAGGTCTCTTTCATAATCAAACTCATATGGTGAACATCCGTATAAGTATTTATGTAAGAGATACAACGTAGTGAGTCTCTGTTGTCCATCGAGTACTGCATATCTATTGTCTCCCACAGGCACAATGGCTAATGGCTGGAGGCAATAAATGCGTTTCTTGGAATTTGTGTCCTCGATAAACTCTCTAAGGTCGTACAAGAGTTCCTCTACGTTTGATGAAGTCCACTTGTAACCACGTTGTTGATATGGAATGACATAGGTTTTACCTTTGAGTTCAGAGAAAGGCACTAACGGCAATTCCTTCTGACTGTGTATTATTTTTGGCATGTCTTTATTCACTTTTAAAGTATCTCCAGCGCTATGGCAGCGCAGGCTTCTGCGTCGGCCAGGGCGTGGTGATGGTTTGACAAATCGTAGCCGCAGCGGGCGGCGATTACATCGAGGGTGTGACTGCCTTTGGGCCAGACTCGGCGTGAGGCTACGCAGGTGCAGTAGAACTCGTAGTCAGGATAGTCCATCTGATAGATGCGGAAAACGGCTTTCAGACAACTCTCGTCGAACGCCTTGTTGTGAGCTACGAGAGGCAGACCGGCTATCTTGGGCTCTATCCGCTTCCAAACTTCGGGGAATATGGGCGCATTGTCGGTATCGGCGGCACATAGGCCATGCACCTGACTGCACCAGTAGTTGTAGTATTCTGGTTCGGGCTTGATGAGCGAGTAGAACTTGTCCACAATCTCACCATCCCGCACTATGACCACACCCACAGAGCAGACTGATGACCGCTCGTTGTTGGCCGTCTCGAAATCTATTGCAGCAAAGTCTTGCATCACTTATCCTCCTTATACTTGTTCCACATGCGCTTTATCTTGCGGGCAATCTCCTTGCGTAGCCAGAGCGGTTCGAGCACTTCCAGGTCATCGCCATTCATAAGCAGTTCCTGTTGGAAATCGAAGGTCGGACGGACTTGCAGTTCAAAGATGCTGTAGTCGTCTGTCTGCTCCGTCTCTTGTTGCGACTCATGCAGGTGCAGGTCACGAAGGTAGTTTGCCTGAGCAGCACTAACTTTGAGTTTCACCTTCTCGATACTGCAGCCGTCACCGGGGATAACGCCAATGCAACCATTGAAGTATTCCTGGGGGTCGAAGTCTTCGGGATATTCGAAGGTGTGGCTCGACAGACGGAAGTCCTGGATGCGGTCGAGACAGAAGACGATGTCTCTGCCTGCAGGCCAGTTGCGTCCCACCATATACCAACGCTGACGAAAGAGTTTCACGCATAGTGGCATCAAATAGTGGTCACGTGTGTCACCCTTCCAGTAATTAAAGTAGTTGATATGGATGAAGCGATTCTTCTTCATCGCATCGATGATGGGTTCCAGATACTCCCTGCCGCTCGGCACGTCTTCGAGGATAATCCTGTCCTTGATAGACTTGCTCTCCAGGAGCGAGTTGCTTACCGACAGCGTGCTGAGTAGCCATTTCTCGATGCTGCCGCTCTTCATGTCGTCCACATTGGCGATGTAATACCTATAAGGAGCCGCCTTCTCACATTCAATCGAGAGTCCGAAGGTGTCGAAGATATTCCACTTCCACTTGTGGAAGGTGCGCTTCAACATCTCCTCGCCACCGCTCAAGTCCACATTGTCCATCCAGCGGCGGTTCAGTTCCTCGAAGGAAATCTTTCGTGCCCGATAGATTGTTTCCACAATCCACACGAGCTTATTGGTTTGATTCAGTGCCATATTCGCCTATACCTCTTTTTATATATAACGTTTGAGCTGCAAAGTTATTGCTTTGGTATGCCCTTTTCGTTCACACCCGCATAATATTTTGCTTGAAAAGTGGATTTTGGACAGGTTCTAAACAAAAATGGCAGTAATTCCGGCTTGGAAACCGATATTACTGCCGAATGGTCAATACCAACAACAACACATGTGCGCCAAACGATAACGCACTTTCCTTTTACCAATTGAAGAACTTACCTCCGTCGTCGCAGGTTTTCTCCCAGTTGGATTTGCCTGAGTAGCGGGTGCGACGATGCTTCTTTTTGTTTCTTGATACGAGGTACAGGATGACCAGTATGATGATTATTGGACCCATATTCACTTATTGTTAGAGAGTTGTTCTGTTACGAATTTCAATATCAACATTGGGTCGAAGTACTTGCCGTCAGTCCACCTGCATGAGATGTGGAGATGCGGTCCCGTTGTCCTCTTTCCCGAGTTGCCGCTGATGGCGATGAGTTGGCCGGCATTGATGCTTTGCCCTTTCTTTACCAACATCTTTGATAGATGCAAGTAGGAACATACACAGATGCCATGGTCTATACTCACATAATACCCACCATTCTCCGAGTAGGAAGCTGCCGTCACTTGCCCTGGGAGCATAGAATACACCTTGTCGTACTTGGCTCGTAGATCCAGGCCGCTATGCATTCTCTTTCTCCGCCTATCCATCGGATCCTTGCGGATGCCGAATGGCGAAGTGATATGCATAGTCCTGAGTGGATAAGCCACCATGGGCATATAGCCACGCAGACTATCGGCGGGCGGGTTCATTACATCATCTTCATCAATTGCATCTTCAAACTCATCTGAGGATGGGGCTTTAATCTCCACGATAGCACGAGGCTTGCGGTAGTTGTACCCGACTGTATTGAAGGAAGATGCACCCTCATTCTGCGCAAAGCAGTCGGCATGGGCGAACACACCAACTACAGCGAGAACGAGTATATACTTTCTCCTATGCAAAGGTACAAATAATTCTGCTAATACCCAAGCAATTAGGGTAACATCTAACCTTGCGCAAGTCATTTTTCTGTTTATTTTACAACGCCGATTTATACTCAATGTAATGGGTTATTCGGCGAACAAATTCTTGTACAACTTTCTTGCAATCTGAGCAACCTTGGATATGTATCGTGGGTCTTCTGCATACCCGATGCGTTTGAGGAAATGCAGGTAATTGCCACCTCGATACCGGTATTGTATCATCCGTTTGTACCCAACCACACTATCCTCCCAGCTCGCAAACCGATAGTAGTCCCTTCTCTTGCTATCATACAATCCGAACAGGTTGTTATACTCCTTGCAGACATGGCTGCTGAAATTACCGGTCTCCAACACGGCTTGTGCGAGCACAAACAATTTGTTTGAAAGTCCAACCTCTCCGAGAACGTCTTTCAAACTCTCTAGATTAAGCTCTCTTGGTGCCCAGTCTGCATAACTGAGCACATTCAGGTTATTACTGGATGGCTTTTGACAAGCCAAGCTATCTCTTGTTGCCACCTTCTTCTCGTAGTAGGCTATCAGCCTCTCTATATCCTCCACCGACATTCTTCCTTGTGCATAAGAGCCAGTCGTGTCGGCTTGTTCTTGCACATCATCAGCCACCTCTTCAACCAGATAATTTGTTGAAGAAGGAGTAACAGTGTTGAACGAACAAGCCTTCTCCTGAGCAGTGGCGTGAGCTATCGTGACAGAGAATAGCAATGATGCGATTATTGATTTTCTTTCCATACTGCAAAGTTACCAGCCTTTTCACCTCTTTATAATATAAGCCGCTTATAACCTTATTTTGTTGGGTAATACCAGCATCATTGGTTCTAATCGCTCTTTCAATTAGAACCAATACAGATATTATCCTTGTAAACTTAATGTATTGGGCGACGTTTTTCTATTTCCTCTATATTCAAGAGTACCTTTGCTAACAGAATTTATCATCAAAACGTGTATCGCATGACAGAAAAAAGATTCCATAGGGAAGAATATCCATTAGACATCCTCGGTGAGTTTGGACTCACGGAGGAGATGATTTTAGACCTTCCTGATTTTGTCCACGACAAAATCGAGATGGGTGGTCTGTCACCATTGCTTCCCATTTCCATCAAGCAGCCCTTCGGCTTCACCCATTGCTATGCCAGGTTCTGCCTGGTAGAGACCAGCTATGGTGTTGAAGCGTTGTTCTTGCCCAAGCTCAAGGATGTTGACATCTCCCAGTTTAACGAACATGACCAGAAACTGCTCCTCACTGGCAAGGCCATCGTTGCCGACATCGTAGAGGACGACGAAACTGTCAAAGCTTTTGTACAGATAGACAAAGACACCAATAGCGTGGTCTATACTCCTACACAGATTATAGGACGCAACCTGCAGACCATCTGCAGCGAGTTCGACTTGTCGGGCGACGATCTGCAAGGCTTCTGGACAGGCGGCTTGGTCACTGTGGAAATACCCGACTCCAAGGGAACGCCCACGATGGTCACCATCGGCGTGAACCTCCTGTCGGAGAGAGGCGTGGAGATAGTCCCAGGCGATGCCCGCCGTTGGGAAAAGGTCGTGCGCCAGCCCATACCCGAGTATTCCTTTGGCAATGACGGCTGCTGGATTAACAGAAACGGCGTGCTGTCGTATGTCCCCGATGACGAGTTCACCCAGGACATCATCGATGCTATGGAGCGCAATGCCCATGCCAATGGCATACCCGTGGAAGAGCTGCGTGAAAGCGAGCAGCGTCCCTATCATCAGGAAAGCAACCAGTCGGAAGAGGCACGCCAACTCACCCGATAACCATTTTTCACAAACAATAAAAATCAAAAAGCAATGAATTATCCCGATTACGACACCCTGCGCGAGCAATACGAGGCAGGAAACATCTCGGCTGTGGATTTCGTCATCCAGCAGTCGCCTGAGATTACCGAAGACTACAACCAGTTCTGTCGCGACGAAGGTCTCGACCCCGATAGCGACAGTGCCGCCAAAGCCTTCATGGACTTCCGTGAAGAGCTGTTTGAAGAGAGTATCAGCAATTAGTCCATCACTTTCAATCACTACCAATCATGAGCATCCGTTCAGAAGCCATGCCCTACAGAGGAGAGCTGTCCTATCAGCTCCAGGACCTTCTGCGTAGGAATGGCATGAGAGCCCAACTTGCCGTTCAGGGAGACCGATACCTGCTGATTGTGCAAGGCCACGACTCGCCTATGTTGGAATATCCCATCAGTGAACAGCAGTTTCGGGCTCTCGCTGACGGAGGCACCAACTATGCCAACAAGAATGCCTACAAGACCTTCAACAACATTGTAGGCAAAGATTTCGATATGCCATCATCCTATGTCGCCGCCCGTAATGTCAACGGACGTGTCGCCATGGGACTGCATGGTTACAGAGAACGTTACCTGGGCTGGACACCGCGAATGCAGGATGGTTTCCACCTCCGCAGAATGGCCGGTGTCGCCATGGTACCCGAACACGCCGACGGACGTTTGCGTCCTGGCGAACTCAAAAGTGGCAGCTACGGCTACTATTATAAAGGTCGGCAGGAAGCACCGGCAGTACAAGACCCACTAAAAGACCTTCAGAATGTCTTCCCGCCCGTGGTTGCCCGTCCGAGACCGCAGGAACCGGCCAAGCCATACAACGAGCTTGTCACTTCCGATGTCTATTTCACCAATGAGAAGTGGCAGGAATGCCTGTCTTCCCATGGCATCGTCATCGATGCAGAGAAGAAGACGCTGACCATCAAGTCCACTGCCACCCAGCAGGATTTTGTCTATGACCTGAGTGACGAAGAACTGCGCAAGCTCACCGACAACTCCCTCAAGAGCACTCCCTTGCAGGAGCGACTCGACGTGATGAACCATGTCATCAGCGGAGACTTCGAAGGGCAGATTACCAAGGAGATGCTCAACAGCAAAGAGCAGATTGCCATCAGTCTGAAGCCCGAAGTAGAAGCCTCCATGAGGCAGCGCACGGAACAAGACGAAGCACTTGTTGTCAGTGACCCACTCAACGAACGCCAGCACGTTGCCCCTACGCTTGACCCCAACCAGGGCTATACCGATGGCCAGACCGTTGACGAAAGCAAGGGCTGGTATCGTGAAGGCAAGCATGGCAGAGAAGTAGAAGTCGGTGACATCTGGGTAGAGAAGACTCCTGTCCAGCCTAAAGAGGGCGAAAAGCCCAAAAAGGACGACGAGCAGAAGTTCACCTACAAGATGAGCGCCGTTATCAATGGCGAAGTCATCACCCACGAGATCAGCAAGAAGCAGTATGACAAGTTCCTTGCTGTCGATGACTACCAGCGCCAGCGCATGATGTCAAAAATCTTCAAGGAGGTGGATATGAAGTCCCGCCCGGAGATGCGTGAACGTTTCAACCTCGGCACCTTCCTTGGCGCAGGACTCTATGCCACCCGTGAAGCCACTATGCTTGGCGCTGACATCGCCCACAATATCGAACACATCAAACACCCGCATGGCCCCGCACCCGAGATACACCAGGAGGTGCATGGCACAGCCCGCATCTACGTCAAGCCCGGCGTGGACTCGCCGCAGGACATTGCAGCACGAGCCTTCGATGCCGGTCTCAATGCAGGCAGCCACAATCATGGCATGGGCCACGGGAGATAAAAAATGTTCTTTTCACTCATAGCTTAACAATGTCTGACCAACTCACATACGACGACTTCAAGGCCCGCATTGACATACAGGACGTGCTGAGAGACGCAGGCTATCACTTCTACCGACGTGATGGCTTGCGCTATCCGTCGTATGTGCGGTTGGACAGCGAAGGCCGCCGTGTAAAAGGAGACAAATTCATCGTCACGCAGAACGGCAAGTGCTGTTTCCAGCCGCCCCAGCAGAAGGTGTACAATGTCATCTCCTTCATCACCGAACATCCCGAGTTCTTCTCAGAGTACCAGGCTGGAATGAATCCCCATCACCTCGTGAACCTCGTCTGCAACCGATTGCTGAACCAACCTATAGAATACAATATGCGCAATATCATCAAGCCCAAAAGAGACATCAAGCCCTTCGACATCAAGGACTACAGTGTGCTGACCTATCAGAAGCACAATATGGAGAACATCAAGAAGTTCTATCCCTTCTTCAAAAGCAGGATGATAGACATTCCTACGCAGAAAGCCTTTGCGCAGCATTTCGTATTGGCCTCACATAAGACAGCAGACAACAAACCGCGCTTCTACAAGAACCTGTCCTTTCCCTTGCACATCCCGGGCAAGGAGGAAGTCGTCGGTTTCGAGGAACGCGGCAAACCACGTCTTGACGGCAGTAGCGGCTACAAGGGCAAGGCTCTTGGCAGCAACTCTTCCGAAGGCTTGTGGATAGCCAGTCCCAACGGCACGGCATTGAAGGATGCCAAGCATGTGTTGTGGTTCGAGAGCGCCTACGATGCCATGGCCTACTACCAGCTTCACGCCCCTTACGACCCGCATCTTGGCGATGCTGTCTTCCTCTCTACGGGAGGCAATCCCACAGTGATGCAGTTCCGTGGAGTCATCAAGGAAGCCCAGGAAGCCTGCCATCATCTATGTTTCGACAACGATATGGCCGGCAAGCAGTTTGTGGCAAACTTCAACAGAGAACTGAGCAACCTCAAAGCCAATCTGCCTAAAGTTCCCGAGGATATGAAGGAATACATGGCCACCCTTATCAACAAGGATGACATCTACTCCGGTCAAGAGGATTTCTTGCCCAATGAGGTGTACGAGGCATACGCCAAGTATTTCGATGCCTGCGATGAGCTGCATGACATGAGCCATAGCCACCTCTGCTGCAAGGAAGATGTACACGAGCAGGCCGTCAAAGTGGCCCAGCTGAGAAACGAGTATCACAAGGCAATGACCGATAAGTTATCCATCGGTAGCGAACTTGCCCACCTGAAAGACCTTGGCACCTACCATGTTCCCGAGTGGGCATTGTGTGCCATGGAGAATGGTGATTACGAGGGGTTGAACGATGAAGAGACCAAGGTGCTGAATGATTTCATCGGCAAGCACTTCCCTGACGGTTATGTGATGACTGTGGATTGGGACGACTATCGCGAACTCGATGTCATGCCCGCTTTCGGCACCCGTAACGAGAATGCCCTTGTGCAGCGTGGCGAGTCGCCATATCTGGCCGTCAAGACCTACGCCGTCAGTTTCCGGCATCCTACGATGCGTGAAACCGAAGCCCTTGCCAATCTCACCGTCATGCGTGAGGTGCCGCAGGACGGCAGCAAGGACTGGAACGACCAGCTTATCCGACAGGAGATGGAAAAAGCACAGCAAGAAGCGAAAGAGGAAATCCGCACCCCCCATGCCGGTATCGACCTCAATAACGACGGAGAGATAGCCGTCAGTGAGAGTGACGAGAAGGAACATACCTACCACAGAGGCAGATAAATGAATACACCATACCCATCCATCAGACTCCACCCATCGGGACGGCAGTTCGTCGTGCAGGAAGGCATGACGACAGTCTGCGTATGCCTCCTATTCATTGCCATCGGCTATGAAGGGCTCATGCCGGAGAGTGTCGTTCCTTACCTGCTGGGACTGGTGATGTTGGCAGTCCTTTACTTGGTCTATCGCTATCTGTATATCACGCGCATGGTCTATGTCATCAGCGATGAGCAGTTGAAATACGAGTTCGGCATCTTCTCCCGGGCCAAGGACTTCATTGAGTTGTACCGTGTGGTGGACTATAGCGAGCAGCGTTCCTTCCTCCAGATCCTCCTTGGCCTGAAGACCGTGAGCATCTACAGTGGCGACCGCACCCGTCCTCGCCTTGACATCATCGGTGTCCCTGACAAGATGAACTTGATAAACACCATCCGTGAAAGAGTAGAAATCAACAAAAAGCAACGCAACATCCATGAGTTTACGAATACCAAATAACCTCCTCCGCAGGGTCACATCCCGACTGTTTCCCTCTGGTAAAGACACTTCCGACCGCCGCTGGCTGATAGTGTCAGCGGTAGCGCTTGCCCTGCTATTGCTGTGCCACCACCATGCCCATGCGCAGATTGTCTCCTCCAATCCAGGAGAATACACCATCCTGGCCACAGGCAACGGCATCATCAACAAGACAGTGAAGTCGGAGACCAAGGCAGAGCGTAACACCGCCCTGATGCAGAACGCTATGGCCGGTGAGTTAACCAAGATGAAGCAGTGGGAGAAGGAATACAACAGCTACCTGAAGATGGCCAACGGCTATGCTTCGGCATTGAAGGCTGCCACCCATATCTACGACGATGGCGTGCGCATCCTCCTCACCCTCGACAAACTCAGGAAGGCTGTCAGCAACAATCCGCAAGGCATTGCAGCCACAGTCAGCATGAACAACCTCTACATGGAGACCACTACCGAGATGCTGACCGTCTTCAACCTCTTGAAGAATGCGGTAGCCAAAGGTGGCGAGACCAATATGCTGACGGGAGCCGAGCGCAGCAAGACCTTGTGGGAGTTGGAAGACAAGCTCTCTTCTTTCTCCCACAAGCTCCGTCTGCTTTATCTCAGCATCCGCCATTATCGCATGAGTGACGTATGGAACCGCGCCACGGCGGGCATGATAGAGCGTGACAAACGCGAGATAGCCCTGCAGTCGTTGTCGCACTGGAAACGCTATGCCAAGGAGGTGGCCATCTATGGAGACTAAGCGCATGAGAAATACTGTCTATAGCATATTACTCGCCTTACTGGTATGGATGCTACCGAATGTGGCCCATGCCCAGATGGATCCTGTCCTGACGGGCATGATCATCGAATACACCAACAAGGCCAAGTCGCAGTACAACACCCAGTTGGAGACGATGGCCATGGAGACCGAAGGCCATGTGTGGCTGAACCAGGAGGTCAAGGAGACCAAGAACTTCCAGAAGCAGTTTGACGACTACCTGAGTTCGTTCCGCAATATCATCTCCTATGCCGCTCAGACCTACGGCTTCTACTACGAGGTCAACCACCTCTGTGAGAATATGGGCCGGCTGTCCGCACAGATTGGCGATGCGCCCGCCAATGCCATTGCTGTGGCACTCCACAACAAGCGCAACGACATCTACGTGAGCATCATCAACAAAAGCCTGGGCATCGTCAATACCATCCGTCAGGTGTGCATCGACAAGAAGATGACCGAGAAACAGCGCATCGAACTGGTCTTCTCGATACGCCCACAGTTGAAAGATATGAACAACCAGTTGGCCACGCTCACCAAACTCGTCAAGAGTACGAGCATGGGACTGGTATGGTACACAATAGAATATGGTGCCCTCCCACATCGGGCGGGCAAGGCAGGAGTCGTAGAAGACTGCCTGAATATCTGGAGAATAAACGCAAAGAATGTAAAACCAAAACGATAACGATATGGGATGGTTCTCATTAGTCACAAAGGTAGTCCCCAAGCTATGGCGGGGAGGCTCCAAGGTCACTTCGACCTTATGGAATGGCGGCACCAGTGTCGCGGGAGCAGGAACTAAGGTAGTCACGGCAGTAGCCAAGAACCCCAAGACCACGGTGGTGACAGGTGTCGCCGCCTATGCCGGCTGGGACAAACTCACAAACCCTAACGAAAGCATCGGCACGGCTGTCGGCAAGACCTTGCGCGATGGAGTTGAAGGCGTAGGCGGTTTCGCCCACGACACCGTTAATGGCTTCACCGGCGAGAAAACCGTCGAGCAGGTCAGGGACACAGCCACATCTGTCGTTTCCGACCTGCAGGGAGCAGCTTCCGAAACGAAGGGACTGCTTGGCACCATCGGCGACTCGCTCCGCGGTATCAGTTCCTTCCTCGGCAACCTCTTCGGCGGCAATGGCGGCAATATGTTCGGCAACTTCCTGAACAACCTCACCTCGGGCAATATCTCCGGCTGGGGCATCGGCGCTTTGATTGCCGCTTCCTATATGATATTCGGTCGCACGGGACTGCTTGGCAAGATTGGCGGTGCCCTGATGGCGATGATGATGATTGGCAACAACTCCCAGCGTCAGACTCAGACCGCATCATTGGCCCAGGAGCGTCCACAGGAGCAGTCGCAGGAGACACAACGCAACCTGCACAGGTAATACAAGTAATATCAGTAACACCAATAATACGAGAAATATGAGAAAGACATTATTACTCTTCGCAGCTATGGCAATGGCCAACCATGCCTTTGCCGACGGCATCACCGACGGTCTCGATATGGCCGGTGATACCTTCTACAGTTATACTCCCTACGTTCAGACCTTGGGCTTTGTCCTGGCCTGCATCATCGGCATAGCCGGTGCTTTCGCCATCTATTATGCCATCGCCAACAATGACCGCAATGTCAAAAAGCGCATCCTCGCCTGGGGCGGCAGCTGCATCGCTATGCTCTGCATGACCATCGCCTTGCCCAAGTTCTTCAACTATCAGGAGTCAGGACTGCTTGCCGACGGCAGTGGTGCTACGGCCGGCAGTAACGGCCAGTTTGCTGGTGGCGACCGTTGGGGAACCATTGACTCGTCAATCCCCGGCTTCGATAATCCTAACTGGAGGCCCGATAGCCGTTTCGACGGCATTATCGGTTTTAATCCCATCACAAGACCTGGATGGGGAAACGCTGTTATAGTATCACCCAATTAACAGACAGCAATGGAATACAATCATACAATGAACCTCATTTCCCCGAGCGGCTATGCCATGCCGTTCGAGTTGCCTGAGTCCTGCCCTCTGGAAATCACTTTGGGTTATGGCAAACAGTCGCATCCTCTGACCGGCAAGGACTTCTTCCATCATGGTGTCGATTTCAAAGTTACACCACACACTTGGTTGAAAACCCTTGCTACAGGTGTGGTCTCCGGTATTGCCAGTGACCGCCAGAAAGGCTTCAATATCACCGTCAACTACCGCAACTATGCCGCTGGTGACAACGGCAGTTTCGATGTGACGTATTCGCATATCAAGGAGGCCGTCTGCAATTTTGGCAAGAACGTCAAGGCCGGCGACAACATCGCTGTCTGCGACGATACGCTGCATATCGAGGTGCGCTTCAATGGCGAGGAGGTCAATCCTTTGGAGTTCCTGACGATGGTCAGAGACAATCTCGTGGTCAATTCCCAGACACAGATGCAGGGCAACAATCCCGAGATGGCTACGCTCGACTTCGATGTCCACACCCCTTACGACAGCCAGCAGGCAGAGATAGACCAGATGTACCAGCGTTTCTTCGGCAGGTATATGACCGACCTGCTCATGAACCGCTACAAGGTACCTGATGCCACCGAGACCCGCTTGCGTGACGTGTTGGCCGAAGGTGCCGACAGCGGAGCCTATTACGAACACGCACCCAGTATGCTCAACCCTTTAGGCTTGGGCGCAAGGAGTTTCGGACTCATTGGGCGCATACAGACCTTGCTTACCCATGATTTCCTGAACTATCTCGCCCTCATGCACGGAGTATTCCTCTCCAGCATGAGCGAACTCGATAAAAAAAAACTCTTGACCTCGCCATAGAGAGCCAGGGTATCATCGACCCGTTTGCGAACTTCGACTTCGACATCCAGAGCTTCGACATCCAGCGCACTGTCAGTGTCTATCCCGACAAGGACGGCATCGTATGGTGGACGAAGGCATGGTTCAACGGCAGGAAGAAAGGAGAACGGGCTATCGAGATCAACCGCCAACAGGCTATCAAGTTCATCAAGGACATCATCGATAAGGACGAGTGGCTGGAGGCCTACTTCCCCAAGCAGATGGAGGTGCTCCATGCTGCCCTTGCCCAGACACGAGAGCAGGTCATCAATCAAATCCGTCAATCCACAGTATAACATCATGGCAGAAACAAAGAAACAGGACATTTTCACCACCAAGGTCAAGCCCGTCATGGACAGAGTCCGTGACGAGCTCAACACTCGTCAAGCAGAGGAAATGCGGCGACACAGCACCTCTTTTGGTGCCATGATGGCATGTTCTGTCGGCCCCGATGGCGGTATGGCTGCCATGGACAGTTACAATTCACGGCTGTATTACATCGGAGAGTGGAACAGCAAGACCATGGACGACTTTATCGCTATGGCCAAAGCGGAGTTGAAGAAGCAGCACATTACAGTGGATGCCACTTTGGAGAAACGGATGATTGACCACCTTGTCGGGCAGAAGATACCGCAGTCCACTGCCGACTATATCCTCCGCAAGTCATGTCAAGGCACATTGTTCTATATTCCGCAACGTGTCCGGCAGACGTCCTTGGAACAGCATATTGACAAGGAGGCTGAGAAGAAATACAATCCGTCTTTTCTTGAAGAAGCCTCCAGTGCGGTCGGTTCTTGGCTGCTCAATGCTGCTTCCACAGCAGGTGTAGGTGGTTTCTTCGGCCAGCTCGCCGTGGATGCCGGCGTAGATATTGTTGACCGCTATGCGCCAGGCCAGCAGGATGATTATCTCAATCAGCAAAAGGCTATCGGCAAGCAAGAAGTTGCCGCAGCGAGCATGAAAAAGGCCAATATCCCAGGCTGGATGATGTCACAGATGGGCTTCCGCGAGTTGGCATACGCTACAGATACCCAGTTGACCTCTGCCGCATCATGGGCAGACAAGAATGCCAAACTCTATCGTGACAGGGTCAACCAAGCCATCGAAGCCGGCCAGCGCACGGTGAAAGCCAGCGGAAAGACCAACCGGATGTCCGTGTCCGATGCTACCTTCCGTGCCATGCAGTATGAAGCTTTCTCCAAGGCGGTCAAGCAGGAGCAAACCGACCGCAAGAACGGCAAGGATGCCGTGCATTATTCAAATATCTCAGAAGCAGTAGAACATGCAATGACAACACACAGCAATACATCCACACCAGAGCAGTCCGTGCAGCCGATTTCATGCGACTATGGCGGCTGGAACAACCTCATGCAGTCCATGGGGTTGAATGGAATGGGCGATACGATGAACAACCTCGGTTTCACCCTGGCGATGCTCCCCGACATGCTTTTGGGGGTCTTCACCGGCAAGACCAAGTCCATCGGTCTGAACCAGCAGACCATGATGCCTTTGGCAGCCCTTATATGTGGTTCTTTTATAAAGAATCCGCTATTGAAGTTGCCGATGATGCTCTATGGTGGAGCCAGCCTTTTCAACAGTATGGGCCAGGAAGCCTTATCGGGTTACCGCAAAGAGCATCATGCCGTTACAACGGGACACTACAAGCGTTATGCCGACGAGGAATTGGACAAGCGCATTGCAAACCCGCAGATAGAAGGCAGTGTCCTGTTGATGGATATTGACAACGTCCCTCGCATTGTCACCCTGCCACAAAGTGTGATAGAAGCCTATCATGAAGGTGCGTTGACCGTCAATACCATTGCCAACCGCATTCTTGCCCACACTGACCAGATGACCACCGAACAGCAACGGTCACACACTTCATCCGAGCTGTATGAACAAAGTCTGGAGCGAGAGCATAGTCGAGGCATACGATAACGAACAAACATATTTTATTCCCTAATTTTTCACCATTAAACGATACGATCTTATGGCAGAAGAAACTATCCCCAAGAAATCGGGCGCAGAGCGACAGACTGAGATTCTTGTTGCCGTCCTTGAGAGAGCCGGTCAAAATGGAGGCGTTTTCCTGAACAGC
>JALERP010000040.1 GCA_022764085.1 Prevotella sp. | reverse complement strand
CAGAAGTTGACGCCAACTACCTGCACATCATCGAGCGTGGCTTGAAGCCCGAGAACTCAAAATACCTTCACATCGGTATGGCTTCCCACAACCTCTACACCATCTCCTACGCCTACCTGCTGACGAAGATGTACAACACCCCGAAGGACACCTTCTGCTTCGAGATGCTTGAGGGTATGGCAGACCAGGTATGGCGTGCACAGTCGAAGCTGGGCAACCACGTGATTCTCTACACTCCAGTGGTGAAGGACGAGCACTTCCTCAACGCAGTGTCCTATCTTGTACGCCGTATGGATGAGAACACCGCTCCCGACAACTTCCTCACCCACTCTTTCAACCTCAAGCCCGACACCGAGGCTTGGAACTTCCTGAAGAAACAGTTTGAGGACGCTTATGCCATTAAGGACAAGATTCCTCATGAGCCTCACCGCAAGCAGAATCGTCTTGAGCCTTACAAGCCCGTTCCGCCTATGGACGAGATGAAGAACGAGCCCGACACCGACTTCGACCGCGAGTGCAACCAGGAGTGGCAGCGCCAGATATTCGCAAAGTGGAAGAAGACAAAGAGCGACAAGCCTTACGTCATTCCTACACAGATTGGCGACAAGACCGTGGAGAACGCAAGCCGCGCGAAGTATTTCGACCGCTGTCAAGACGACGAGGTTCAGGTTTGCGAGATGTCGAAGGCTAATGTTGAACAGATAGAACAAATAATAAAGATTGCAGCTGAAGACCCGAAAGGCTGGCGCAAAACCACTATTGAAGAGCGTCACAAGATTATGTACGACGCAGCCAACCGTCTCGGCGAAATGCGCGGCGACCTCATCGGCTGCATGTGCGCCATAACAGGAAAGACCGTTGTGGAAGGCGACGTTGAAGTGAGCGAAGGTATCGACTACGCACGTTTCTACACTCCTTCAATGAAGAAATTCTACGCTCTGCCCGATGTTGACATCAAGGCTAAGGGCACCATCTTGGTTATCTCCCCATGGAACTTCCCGTGCGCCATTCCTTGCGGCGGCGTAGTGGCTGCACTGGCTTCAGGAAACACCTGTATTCTTAAACCAGCTACAGTGGCTGCACCAGTTGCATGGCTGTTTGCCAAGGCTTTCTGGGATGCCGGAGTACCAAAGGAGGCTCTGCAGGTAGTCATAACCGAGCGCGACGCGCTGAAGAAGCTCACCACAGCTCCTGAAATCAACCACATCATCCTCACTGGCGGCACAGAGACAGCCCAGGCCATCACCAAAGCAAACCCAACCACTCCTCTGTCGGCTGAAACTGGAGGAAAGAACGTGATGATAATCACTGCCTCTGCCGACCGCGACCATGCCATCATGAACGCATGTGCATCGGCATTCGGCAACGCCGGACAGAAGTGCTCGGCTTGTTCGCTGCTGCTCGTTGAGCGTTCAGTCTACGAGTCTGAGGAGTTCAGGACTAAGCTGAAGGACTGCGCAACATCAATGAAGGTGGGAAGCGTATGGAACGCAGGAAACATTGTAGGTCCGATGATCACCAACGAGAACGAGAAACTGCTGAAGGCTCTCAACACTCTTGAGCCGGGCGAGTCATGGCTCGTTGCCCCGAAATTCATCGACAAGAAGAAGTACATCCTCGCTCCAACGGTAAAATTGGGTGTCAGCCCGAAAAACTATTCGTTCCGTACCGAACTCTTCGGCCCGATGCTCTCGGTATGCCCGTTCGACACTCTACAGGAAGCCATCGACCTCGTTAACGGTCTCGACTACGGACTCACCTCCGGTATCCAGTCGCTCGACGAGGCTGAGCGTGAATTGTGGAAGAACTCAATCATGGCAGGCAACCTTTATATTAATAGAGGTATCACGGGAGCCATCGTCAACCGCCAGCCATTCGGCGGCATGAAGCTCTCAGCCTTCGGTGGAGGCATCAAGGCCGGTGGACCAAACTACTGCGCACAGTTCACCTACATCACCGACAAGAAAGGCTCTAACACCGACTACAAGAAGAGCTATGCCGAAGCATGGGAGAAGGAGTTCCGTCACGCACGCGACTGGAACCAGTGCCGCGGCGAGCAGAACGTGTTCCGCTATCTGCCGGTAAAGGGTGGAATGTGCCTGCGCCTGTTCAAGGACGACACCAACGAACAAGCACAGATGATAGCCCTTGCCGCAAAGACCGCCGGCACACCGCTGACCATCAGCTTCGACCCCTCTGACGACCGCTCGTCAGCCTTAGGTTCTACGGGCGCACAACTGAAGAAAGAGTCGCTCGCTGACTTCCTTCAGTCAATGCCAACGTACGAGCGCATCCGCACCTGCTCTGCCAATCTCCCACGTGAGATGTACGAGCGCGCTGCCGAATGCGACAAGTACATAGCTACCGCAACTCCTGTGAAGGACGGACGCGTAGAGCTTATCCACTACATTAAGGAGCAAAGCATCTCGTTCGAGTACCACCGCTACGGCAGTGGCCAGCACGAGGCTCCGGCTATTGAATAACAACTCTCGACAGGGGGCTTGGGGAGTGGTACTTCCTCCTCAGGCCGCCCCTTTTTAAATTAAATTCTAAGAAACAATAAAAGAAAACAAATGAGAAGACGAATGTTAATTTTTGTGGCCACGATGATGGTCACCGTCTCAGCCCTCGCCCAGAAGCTCAATGTAAGGGGAACGGTGATAGACGAAAACAAGGAAGCGGTAATTGGAGCGTCCGTACTGATAAAGGGAAGCAATATCGGAACAAAGACGGACATCTACGGACAATTCTTGCTTGACGGCGTGAAAAGCGGGTCGGAACTGGTGATATCATACGTGGGTATGAAGACCAAGACTGTGCAGGCAAGGTCATCATTAAGTATTGTATTGGAAAACGACGACCAAATACTCGACGAGGTGATGGTCGTGGCTTTTGGAGAACAGAAGAAATCATCTTTCACTGGTTCAGCCGGTGTTGTTGACAGCAAGAAACTGGAACAACGCCAGGTTACCAATGTCATGGAAGCATTACAGGGAAATGTGGCAGGATTACAAGCGTATTCTCATTCGGGAGCCCCTGATGCCGCCCCGGAATTCCGCATCCGCGGTATCAGCAGCATCAATGCCGGCAAGGCTCCGCTCATCGTGCTCGACGGCGCGCCCTATGACGGCGACTGGAACAGTATCAACCCGTCGGACGTGGCATCGGTTACGGTGCTCAAGGATGCAGCCTCGAATGCACTCTATGGTGCACGCGGCGCCAACGGTGTGATAATCGTCACCACCAAAAAAGGCGAGAAGGCACGCACAAGCATCACGCTCGACGTGAAATTAGGCACAAGCAGTCGCGCGTCTAAGCGTTACGAGACCATCGACGACCCGGCTCAATATATCGAGACAAACTATAAGGCGTTATACAATAATTACATCAACCAGGGACAGACCATAGCCTCAGCCCACGCCAACGCCAACAAGACACTGACAGCATCGTCGCAGAACGGCGGACTCGGATATGTTCCGTACGCAGTGCCTGCCGGACAGTATCTCGTGGGCGACAACGGCAAACTCAATCCCTCTGCCACTCTCGGCAACCGCGTGTATAACGACGGACAGGTATATACCATCATGCCCGACGACTGGATTGACGAGGCTTACCGCAATGCCACCCGACAGGAATACAACTTCAGTATCAACGGCGGCGGCGACAACGGCACTTTCTTTGCCTCGTTAGGCTATCTCAATGCCGACGGTATAGCCGTGGGCAGCGACTACGAACGATATACATCACGCCTAAAGGCTACCTATCAGGCCACCAAATGGCTCAACGTGGGCGGTAATGTCAGCTTTGCGCGCTCCACCACCAATAACGGCGCCGACGTGAGCGACACAGAAGACTCGGGAGCCAACAACATATACAGCCAGATTATCATGATGGGACCCATCTATCCTGTATATCTGCGCGACGGCGAGGGTAATATCCTGCGCAACGAGAACGGCATCGTAGGCGACTTCGGCGACGGTCAGGTCATGGGTTCCGACATGGTGCGTCCCTACCTCACACAGGTGAACGGCATAGCCGAGGCATCAATGAACACCAACAAGTGGGTCATCACCAACTTCTCACTCAACGGATTTGCCGACTTTGACATCTGGGACGGTCTCAAGGCCACCGTCAATGCCAATATCTATTCATATCAGGAGAAAAACACCTCCACACAGCAACCCTTCTACGGATTCGGCCACATGTCCTATCCCAGCGGATATGTGTACAAATACAACAGTTCGATATTCACACAGAACTACCAGCAGTTACTGAAATACAACAAGAGATTCGGCAAGCACAACGTGTCGCTGCTTGCAGGTCACGAGAGCTACAAGAGCAACACCGACTATCTCTATGCCGACCGCAAGAACATGTTCTCATACTGGGGCAACCAGGAACTCAACGGCGCCACCACCTATCTGAGCAACGGCGGATACAAGGTTGACTACAACACCGAGGGCTGGATATTCCGCGGTCTGTATGACTTCGACGGCAAGTACTTCGGACAGGTATCTTATCGGCGCGACGCCTCTTCGCGCTTCCATCCCGACCATCGTTGGGGTAACTTCTACTCCTTCGGCGGTGCATGGATTATCACCAAGGAAGAATGGATGAAGGACGTGAAGTGGCTCAACGAACTCAAACTAAAGGCTTCGTTCGGACAGAACGGAAACGACAATATCGGCGACTTCCTCTACACCGACCTCTACAATATCAACAAGGGCGACGGCAACGACATCACCCTCACGCTCTCGTCCATCGGCAACGAGAACATCACATGGGAGACCATCACCAACATCAACCTGGGAGTAGAGTTCCAGATGTTCAACAACCGTCTGCGCGGTAGCGTGGAGTATTTCTACCGCAAGACCACCGACATGCTCTCATGGGTGACGGTGCCATTGGAACTCGGATACTCCGGCTCATACTACAATGTGGGCGACATGAGCAACAAGGGTATTGAAATGGAACTCAGCGGCGAACCGATTGTGACCAAGAACTTCAGATGGACCGTCGGCGCCAACCTCACAGCCTACAAGAACGAAGTGCTCAAACTAAATGACAGCAACAAATTCAACACCCTCGACGGGCATCCCGGCTACACCTCCGGCAGCTATTTCTACGGCGAGGGACTGCCGATGTACACATGGCGACTGCGCAAGTATGCCGGAGTGAACGAGAACGGCGAGTCGATGTGGTATAAGCATGCTGACGACGGCAGCCTCACAACTACCACCGACCCCACGAGCATCACTCTCGACAAGGACTTCTTCGACTGCGGCACTGCCCTGCCCGACTTCTATGGCGGTTTCAACACTGGCATCTCTGCATACGGCATCGACCTCAACGTATCGTTCGCCTACAGTGTGGGCGGCAAGGTGATGGACTGGACATACATGCAACTCATGCAGAACCCACAGTCGGGACTCACAGGTATGGCAATGCACCAGGACTTGCTCAACGCATGGAGTGCCGACAACACCACGTCTAACGTGCCACGCCTGTGCTACAACGACCAGTATGCCAACTACACCTCCGACCGATTCCTTACAGACGGAAGCTGGCTCGCGCTTCAGAACATCACTCTCGGCTATAACCTTCCCAAGAAATGGATGAACAGCTTGGGCATCAACGGCATCCACATAGCCGTGTCGGGAGAGAACCTCACCTACTGGAGCAAGCGCAAGGGTCTCGACCCGCGCCTCAACGCCTCTGGTTCAATCTCCGCCACCAAGTATGCTCCGGCACGCACCATCACGGGATCTATTAGCGTTAAGTTTTAATTAGGAATTAAAAAAGGAGTTATAATGGGAAGTTATAATGAGAAGTTATAATGGGAAGTTAAAATGGGAAGTTAAAATGGGCCAAATGTCTCAGCGTAGAAATCTATTGGCTCCTCATAACTCCCCCTCATAACTCCCTCTAATAACTCCCTTAAAAAAAAATACAATGAAAAAGAAACTATTATATATCCTGCCATTGGCAGCGACAATGAGCCTTACAGGCTGTATCGACGAGGAAACACCTACGCAACAGGCATCAGCCAACCAGGTGGCAAGTTCAAGTACATCACTCAGTATGCTCGTGAGCGGACTGAAGTCGAAGATGATTTCCTATTGCAACTACTATAGCGACGTCACCTCCTGGTATGCCACACAAGACTGGGGCTATCCTTGCAACATGCTCATCAAGGAGACCATGCTCGACGGATTCCCCACCACAGGCTCCACATGGAACTATCAGACATACTACGAATCGGCAACCCGTCTCACCTCCTACACGGCACCGGTGTATTTCTTCTACTACAACCTTGCCGACCTTTCCAACAAGATAATGAAATCCACCGAGAACGCCACTTCAAAGACAATGCTCAACTATCGTGGCATTGCCCACACCTATCGCGCCTTGGCTTATATGGACCTCGCACTGATGTTTGAGTTCTGGCCTACAGGCAACTCAGAACTCGACGCCAAGGCCAAGGACATCTGGGGACTAACCGTGCCCATCGTCACCGAACACATCACTGCCGAACAGGCAAAGAACAACCCACGTGCCGACTTTGCCACTATGTACCGCTTTATATACAGCGACCTGAGCAAGGCCAAGGAACTGCTCGCGGGATATGAGCGTGCAGAGAAGAACGACGTGAACATCGACGTGGTCAACGGACTGCTTGCCCGTTTCTGGCTCACCGTTGCCACCCGTTTCCAACGCTATCCCAACGACTTGCCCAAACAACTGGCTGCAGAGGGAGCTGACGACGGATATGCCGACCTTGGCATCACATCAGCCGCAGACTGCTATCAGAAAGCCAAGGATTGCGCCGAGGCAGTCATCAATGCCGGTTATACCCCAATGACCAAGGAGCAATGGCACGACACAAAGACGGGATTCAACACCGCCAACCAGGCATGGGTATGGGATATGCGCATCACATCCCAGGAGCAGTACTCATACTACTGGAACTCCATCATGGGTAATGTGGCTTCCGAACCTACATGGGCACTGCCTGCCTACGGTGGAGAATACCGCTGTATCAGCACCGACCTATACCACTCCATACAAGACGGCGACTGGCGCAAGACATCATGGATAGCCCCCGAGGATGCCGGAGCCACCACAGTGCCCGCCAAATATCAGACCCAACTCAAGGACGAGACTGCCAGTTCAAAGGCAGCCAACACCAACTTCAGCCGTCTGCCTGCATACGCCAACCTGAAGTTCCGCCCCGGCTCTGGCAGTCTCGACGACGAGCAGACCGGCATGCTGGTTGACATCCCGCTTATGCGTGTCGAGGAGATGTATTTCATCGAGATAGAGTGTGAATACTACCTTAATGGTGAAGCACCTGCCTTAGTCATACTTGACAACTTCATGAACAGTTATCGCTTTGACAAGGATAGTGGACTGTCTTATGAATATGACATCTATAACAATTTCATAACCCAGATGATAAACCAGAAGTATGTGGAACTGTGGGGTGAGGGCATTCTCTACAACGACTACAAGCGACTGGGAATGCCTGTCATACGCGACTACTACGGAAGCAACTACGTGGAGCCATACAACAAGCTCAACCACGATGCCTTTGGATGCGCCCAGTGGCTCAACTTCTATATCCCCGAAGCGGCACGCACTTACAACAATGCTCTTTCGGGCAAGATGAATCCCGACCCTACACCGACGGGGAACTAAGAATTAAGAATTAAAAATTAAGAATTAAGAATTAAAAATTAGGGATTAGGAATTAGGAATTAAGAATTAAAATTCGTATAGGATGAAAAGAAGGACTATATATAATATTATGTACGCTATTGTGGCGATGATACTCGCCACAGCATGCGACGACAAGAACGACAGTAATTATGAGCCGGGAACTCCTACTGCCGAGAACAGCATTGGAGTATATTTCGACAGTAGCAACCCCTCGGAGTTTATCTTCCAACAGGGAGAAGCTAACGAGATAGAGATTGGAGTGTCACGTCTTAAGGGAGTTGACACTGCCGCCGAAGTGCCTCTCGTGGTTTCTGCCGATGACGGATTGACAGTTCCCGCCACCGCCAAGTTCGAGGCTGGCGAGAGCAGCACAACCATAAAGGTTGGATTCGGCAACCTTGAGGAGTCGAAGAAATACAATATCAAAGTCACCGTACCCGAAGATTATGCCGACCACTACACCACCAAGCCTGGTGCCACAGCTTATGCAGGATATATAATGGTGGCGGCATGGAACACCATCTCCGACAAGGTGAAGATGTCATGGACAACACTCGGAGTGACAAACGAATTCACTACATCGCTCGAACGACTCGGCGAGACCGACCGCTACCGCTTCCACAACTTCCTCACCTCGGGTATAGACTATATCTTCACCATAGGCAACAACTCAACGGCATACGCAGGCTATAACTGCATCACCACCTACGCCAACTACGAGCCTTACGAGGGTTCAGAGGCCAAGGGAGCCTATCTCTTCGACGATGCCACACAGGAATATCCCACATGGACAGTGGCCAACGGCACCATCGAGGTGGCAGACATCTGCATACTCGAAAACTACGGTACGGCAACAGGCTACTCCTGCATCTCGTTTACAAGGCGTAGCGGCTACGTCTATCTCTATTTCACCGACTACACCGACGGCACATACGAATACTACAATCCAGTATCGTTCTCATGGGAATAATGTGGTGATTGTGAACATGTATCAATTAATGAAGTATATTAACTATGAAGAAAGAACTGTATAGAATATTCCTCATGATGACTGCCATCGTATTGGGCTTTGCATCATGTAGCGACGACGATGAAGTGGCAAAGACCCCACTCCCGCCAACATCAATATCCGAGGGTGCCAAGACAGTCAGCACATTGGCATTCAGTTGGACTCCCGTCAACGACGCCACACAATATGCCTACGAACTAAAGGACGAGGCAGGAAGCGTTGTACTCGGAGGCACCACCAACACCACTTCAATATTGGCAACCGGTCTGAAGGTACACACCACCTACACGCTCAGCGTATGGGCATACGCAGCCCTCACTGGCGACAAGACCACGTCGCCCATAGCCACCCTCACTGCCACCACCAACGATGTGGTGCAGCTCGGCACACCGCAGGCAGAGGCAAGCGAGTCGAACGGCATTGTAACCATCTCGTGGCCCACCATCGACAATGCCGAGTACTATTATGTATATGTGGATGTAGAGGAGTCGCAAATAGGCAACATCGAACTGGCTACCATTACATCCACCAACAGTATCCCCCTGAGCAACCTCAAACTTGGCGACCACACCGTGTATGTATTCGCCATGACCGACGACGAGAACTACTCACTCTCCGAGGGCTTCGCGCTCACCTTCACCAAGACCAAGGCAGAGCTGTGGCGCACCGATGCAAGCTACTATTCTGAGGGAACAGGACTCACCTTCCCCGTACAGATAGTAGGTTACGAGGATGGTTCATACGCCATCGACGGCATCTACGGCTCAGAGGAGAAGATTGAGTTCTATGTTGACTCAGAGAATGTCATCGACGGCATACCAGAGGTTGCCTTCACCAACGCCTACAAGGAAAATCCGCCATATTACTACTTCTATGCCGGCAACTACACTATCTGCATCTACTACCAACAGGGCAGCGGCAACAGCGGATGGGAGAACGGCAACCGCAGCAAGGGCGAGGTATGGTTCTATGCCTATATCTACGATGCCGAAGGCACCTACCTCGGTGGCGGCTATGAAGACATCACTTGGGACACGGGCGAGGCAAGTACCACAATAAAAGTAGCTTCTACTAAGTAACATTGTTTCTCAAACGTATAATTATATAGAAACTGTTAATTAAAGGTTTTTAATTATGCGAAAACAATCTACTTAATAAATAGCAAGCCTCCCATACTTCGTGAGAAGTGAGGGAGGCTTTTTTTGTAGTTTAACTATTTATGTTGACTACTTATCGTCTTATTTATAAAACAGGTTGACAAGTTAATTTATTATTTATAATAATCGTTGACTCCTACTTCTCGTTGTTCACTCTGCAGGTTGACTGTCAAAATACAATGAAAAATGACAGTCAAATGCAATAAAATAGCCTGATAATATAAAAATGGCATAAATAAGCTATGTTTTTATAGCTGAAAAGCCTATAAATGATGCGGTGTTGGCACTGTTTTCAGAACATCTGTCAGCGTGATAAAATTGTAATATGCTGATATACAGGCTTCTGAGAGCGAGGACTGACAGTGACAGATGTTTTGCAACTTTTTTTTTATATGGATGACGCAATCTTGT
>JALERP010000012.1 GCA_022764085.1 Prevotella sp. | reverse complement strand
TGAGGAAACAGTGGAACGACTGAAAAAGAAATACGACGGTTATCACTTCGGGCGTAAAATGATTGACATCTTCAATCCCTTTAGTATTCTTAATTGTTTCAACACCCTTGAACTAAGGAACTTCTGGTTTGCCTCGGGCACGCCTACATATCTTGTGCGCCTGCTCGCCCACAGCAACGAAAACATCAACGAACTCGTGGGCAAATACTATGATGCCTCGCAGTTTATCGACTACAAGGCTGACGTGGAGCAACCCCTGCCAATGATTTACCAGAGCGGCTATCTCACAATCAAGGACTGCAATATAGAAGATAACACATATCTTCTCGACTTGCCGAACGAAGAAGTGAGAAATGGATTTATTAACACTGTCGCTTCCCGATATTTCGCCAATATCACTCAAAATACATCTTGGGTTTTGGACGTTACCGATTGTCTTCGCAAGGGCGACACCGCAAAGTTTGAGAAGCTCATGACTGCCCTACTCTCCTCCACTACCTACCGTTTCCAGCGCAAGCAGGACCAGATGGAGTGCGAGCGATATTTCCAATATACGTTCTATCTCATCGTCAAGATGCTCGGTTTCTACAGCACCGTAGCAGAGAAGGAAACAAGGGAGGGGCGCATAGACTGCGTGGTGGAGTGTCCTGGCTACGTCTATATCATCGAGTTCAAGCTCAACGGCTCTGCTGAAGCTGCCCTCAAACAAATCGAGGACAAGGGCGATGCCAAGCCCTACGCTGCCGACAACCGCAAAGTGATTGCTCTCGGCATCAACTTCTCATCAGAGAAAGGAACTATCGACGGATTTCTTACTAAGGAACTATAAAAGTCATAGCTTCTAACTTTTCTTCTAATGTTCTTCTTCGCATATGAACAGTAAGTGTTGTGTCCAACTTTTGGAGTTCACTTCATACCTGTCCCCTGACCCTTCTGGTGTGTAGATGACCCACTTTGGTTTGCAGATGCCGCATTTTGCATCTCGAAACACCCAACATCTGTTAAAAGCCACCTCCATTTCCGCACTTTTCTTCCAAAATCCTTGCACAATCCAAATAAATGCCTTACCTTTGCAGCACTAGAACCCGCCAAGCCTCTCAACGATGCTCAAATGAGCGGGTCGTTTTTTATATGTACTTATGGCAAACAAGACAATACAAGGAAATCTACTCTAATCCATACCCACCGGCATGGATATTGATGGAAGTACTCCCCTTTGGTGTCGTCACCAATATTTATGCAAATATCAAAAACAAGAAATTAAAGAAACTCATGTGGCCACCATTCCCGTATATGGAACAGAGTCTTCTCCATACGTGCAACGATTCCTGTAAGAATGACTCGTCCTTGGCTTTTGCTTGAGACTGACCCGCTACGCGTGTATTTTGACATGTGCATCGTCAAGTACTTCCTCGACATCATATCTCCAGGCAATGACATGCTATCCAAGATGCAGTCACTCTTCGCCGAATACCCCGAGGTTGACCTTCGTGCATTAGGCTTTCCCTCAGGCAACTGGCAGGACGAACCACTATGGAGCACTCAAAGCTAAAGTCAATATATCAAGACGGGATTTCCCATCTACCGTCTCGCTTTCCTTCAACACGTCGCAGGATTCCTTTTTCCTGTAGTGAGACAGTGATGCTTTTAACAGTCCGTTCCGACTTTCCTATCGTGGCAGCCATCTGATTCTGTGTTGCCGTTGGATTTGTTTGCACAACTCGGAGCACAGCAATCTCTTCCAAAGTGCAGGATTTGCACTTTAGGGGAAGGTTAAGTGCAAAATTTACACTTTGAACTGCACCTTTTGCACTTTGGACGTCATCATTAGTCTCACCTTCCTTCCAATCTATGAATCATCGGGAACAGGTTTACAGTTATTAACCCGTCCAACTTTTTGGGTTCACTTCATACCTGTCCCCTGACCCTGCAGTTGTTGGCAGCTTCGGATCCTGCATTACATAATGATGGATCCGTGGATGACAACGATGAAATGTGGTAATATAGGATAATTATCTATTTCAATAACAGTTGGAGGCTGCAAGCGGCATAGTAAATGCCATTGCAGCCTTCATAGTTTATAAGCGAAAAGTGTAGTTCAGAGTGGGGCGGTCTTACATAAAGTAAAGACCCTACTTTACCTTTGCTGCAATTCTGCGGAGAAAAAAGCACTAATTCGCAGTTGAATTGCTTTTTTCTTCAGAATTATTTTGCTTATTTACAAGAAAATGAGTATCTTTGCTCCCGAATTGCGGGCTTATCACTCCTGCAACAGTCAGAAAACAATGGGTACATATATAAACAAAGGTAATAAAGCATTCAGAGACATCGTATCTCACGAATATGTTGACAAGACATCGCTGATACCGCTGATAAATGCGAGTCTCAACTCCGAGAACCGCTACAGTTGCGTCACCCGCTGCCGCCGATTCGGCAAGTCGATGGCAGCAAAGATGCTCTTTGAGGTAGGTGCTGGAAAGGTCAACTTTGAGTGGTTATAAAAAGTATACTAAACAGATAAATCGGAATTTAGTAATGAATAAAGTAATTGAAAGCGGATACATGCCGGCAAAGACCGGTAAGATATTTCAATCAAAA
>JALERP010000205.1 GCA_022764085.1 Prevotella sp. | reverse complement strand
TCGCAAGCGACGGAGAACACAGAGCCTTCGGGCTGATTAAATCATGCGCAGCCCTCTATGATCTCTAAATGCCTTGGCATTCAGTCTCTTTCCTAATATAAATACTCTTAATCTCTTAAACTCTGTGGTTCAAAATTACTTCCGAAACTTGAGTATATAATATACGGAGGCATAGGGATTTACATTATGCCTCCGTATATTTTCTGTCAAATAATCACCTTTTCACTTTATGACTAATACAATTTCTCTCTGAGATACTTTGCGGTAAACCCTTCCTTGCATCCACAGACTATCTCGGGAGTTCCCACAGCCACTACGTTGCCTCCCCGGTCGCCTCCGTCGGGTCCCATGTCGATTATATGGTCTGCACACTTGATTACCTCCAGGTTGTGCTCGATGATTACAATGGTGTGACCACGCGATATGAGGGCATCGAATGATTCTAGCAACTTCTTGATGTCGTGGAAATGAAGCCCCGTGGTAGGCTCGTCGAAGATGAACATCGTGGGCACAATCTTCTCCTGACCAATGAAATAGGCGAGTTTAACGCGTTGGTTCTCACCTCCCGACAATGTGGATGAACTCTGTCCGAGTTTTATGTATCCAAGCCCAACGTCCTGTAATGGTCTCAGCCGCTTGACTATCGTTGGTTGTTCCCATTTGGCGAAAAACTCTATAGCCTCGTCAATTGTCATGTCAAGCACGTCAGCTATGTTCTTGCCATGGAACTTCACTTCGAGTATGTCGCTCTTGAAACGCTTTCCGTGGCAATGCTCACACTCGAGCACTATGTCAGCCATAAACTGCATCTCAACAGTAATCACTCCCGCCCCCTTGCATTCATCGCATCGTCCGCCGTCGGCATTGAACGAGAAGAACTGCGATGTGAATCCCATCTGTTGTGACAGGGGCTGGTCGGCATACAGGTCGCGTATGGCATCGTATGCCTTGACGTAGGTGGCAGGATTGGAGCGTGTGCTCTTACCTATTGGATTCTGGTCAACAAACTCCACATGCTGAATCGCCTTGATGTCGCCAGTGAGCGCACTGTATTCACCCGGGGCATCGCATACCTCACCGATATGTCGCTTGAGGGCAGGATAGAGTATGCCCTTGACAAGACTCGACTTGCCCGAACCGCTCACACCCGTAACAACAGTCATTACATTCAGCGGAAAAGCCACATCCACGCCTTTAAGATTGTTCATTCGAGCTCCCTTCACCTCCACCTTCATATTCCAAGGTCGGCGGCTCTTTGGAATAGGAATGGCATCCTCGCCTGTGAGATACCGTAGGGTGTGACTTTGGGATAATGAGGACGAGTTGTTGAGCGAAGGCGAAAAATTAGGAATTAGGGATGAGGAATTAGGAATTAGGGATGTTTCTCCCTCAAAGACTATTTCTCCTCCAAGGCGACCTGCATCGGGACCTACGTCGATGATGTAGTCGGCAGCACGCATTATCTCCTCGTCGTGCTCAACCACAATCACGGTGTTGCCAATGTCACGCAGTTGTTTCAGCACATTAATAAGACGCTCCGTGTCGCGGCTGTGCAGCCCTATGCTCGGCTCGTCGAGGATATACAATGAGCCCACCAAACTGCTACCAAGAGAGGTTGTGAGGTTAATTCGCTGGCTCTCACCTCCCGACAGGGTGTTTGACAGTCGGTTGAGGGTAAGGTATCCCAATCCCACATCCAGTATGAACTGCAATCGGTTTTTTATTTCTATTAGCAGACGCTTGGCTATAGTGGCATCATGCTCCGAGAGTTCAAGATTGTCAAACCATTCCTTGAGCTTGACAATAGGCATCTGCACAAGGTCGGTGATGCTTCGTCCTGCAATCTTCACGTAGTTTGCCTCCTTCTTCAGGCGTGTGCCATTGCATACGGGACAATCGGTCTTGCCACGATAGCGCGCCATCATCACCCGATACTGTATCTTGTACTGGTTCTGGCGCACCATCTCGAAGAACTCGTCGATGCACACCTTTGAATAGGGGTCGGACTCGCTGGCTGAAGGCAATCCGTGCCAAAGCCATGAGCGATGCTTTTCCGATAGTTTGTAATATGGTTCGAAGATTGGGAAATCATCCTTTGCAGCACGACGGCAGAAGTCTTCTCGCCACTCGCCCAACTTGGCACCGTTCCAGCAAGCCACACAGCCTTCATAAACGCTCTTTCCCGAATCTGGTATAACCCTCGACGGGTCGATGCCTATCACCTTGCCATAGCCCTGACACTCAGGACATGCTCCCACTGGCGAGTTGAACGAGAACATATTGTCGTTGGGAGTCTCAAACTCCATACCGTCAGCCTCGAAACGAGTGGAGAAATCATAAGTAATCATCGACGGCAGGAACATCAGGCGACACACTCCCCTACCCTCGTAGAAGGCAGTCTCGGTGGAGTCCATCATGCGCGATATTCCATCTGTAGAAAAGTCAACCGAAATACGGTCCACCACAATATATACTTCGCCCGTGATATCCTCGCCCGCCTCCAAGACATCGTCAATCCGCACGAAATCACCTTTATAAAATATACGCGCATACCCCTGTAGCAACGACATCTTAAGCTGTTCGGCCACAGTGCGTCCCTCTACGGGCACCAGCGGTGCGAGTATTACAAAGCGCGTGCCCTCGGAATAAGTCTTCACACACTCAAGCACATCCTCCACGGTATGCTTCTTCACCTCATTTCCGCTTATCGGCGAGAATGTGTGTCCCACACGGGCAAACAGTAGCCGGAGGTATTCGTATATCTCGGTTGTCGTGCCCACCGTTGAGCGTGGGTTGCGGCTTATTACCCTTTGCTCGATGGCTATTGCCGGTGGTATGCCCTTGATATAGTCACACTCAGGCTTGTTCATACGTCCGAGAAACTGTCTGGCGTACGACGATAGACTCTCGACATATCGCCTCTGTCCTTCGGCATACAGTGTGTCGAAGGCAAGCGACGACTTACCGGAGCCGCTCACTCCTGTAATCACCACCAGTTTGTTTCGGGGTATCTTCAGGTCAATATTCTTCAGGTTATTCACCCTCGCCCCTTTTATCTCTATATAATTATCCATTTAAATTGAACACAGAGTCACAGAGAAACAGAGTTTATTAGCCTCCACTCCTTAATTAATTTACCTCTACACCTCCGCATCTCTTAATTTTTAATTTTTAATTCTTAATTACTCAAACACGTCCTCAATGTCATTCACCTCCGTCATGTCATCCTCGCTTGCCTCGCAGGGATTGAAGTTGGCGGGCACATCAAACACCTGGGCATCGTTGTACCCGAGCCGCTTGTCGGCATACAGTTTCTTCATATAATAAGCCCATATAGGCAATGCCATGGTTGCTCCCTGTCCCATCTGCATCGAGTCGAAATGTATGTCGCGGTCGTCGCCTCCCACCCACACTCCGCTAACGAGTGTCGGTGTGAATCCCATAAACCATGCGTCGCTGTTGTTGTTGGTGGTACCCGTCTTTCCTCCAATCTCACCCTTAAGGTTATATTTATATCTGAGGCGTCCGCCCGTACCCCCATCAACCACTCCACGCAGCATATATAGCATCTTGTCTGCACTTTCCTGGCTTATTACCTCGTTCATACGCGGTTGGAACCGTGCAATCACGTTGCCCTCGTTGTCCTCAATCTTTGTAACGAAGAGAGGCGCGCTGCGTATGCCATGATTGACAAATGTGGTGTAGGCACTAACCATCTCGCCCACGGTAATCTCACACGGTCCGAGACACAACGACATCGAAGGATGAATCTCCGGGTTCTTTATTCCATATTTGGCAAGCAAGTCAACAAACTGCTGTGGCGAGAGTTTGCTCATAAGATATGCCGAAATCCAGTTGTTCGACTGTGCGAGTCCCCACTTCAGCGTTACCATCTCTCCATACCTTCGGTGGTTGGAGTTGCGCGGTGTCCATGGCTGTCCCGCCACGATATATGTCTGCTGCACGTTAGGCGCAAGGTCGCAGGGCGAGAATCCATTCTCCATGGCAAGCGAGTACAGGAAAGGCTTGATGGTAGAACCCACCTGTCTCCTTCCGTCCATACACATGTCATAGTTGAAGTGTATGAAGTTCATTCCTCCCACGTAGGCCTTCACCATACCGTTCTGCGGACACATGCTCATGAATCCGCATCTCAGGAATGACTTGTAATACTTGATGGAATCCAGCGGTGTCATCGTCGTATCCACCTCGCCATGATAAGTGAATATGCTCATTGCCGTGGGAGTGCGGAACGAGCGCATTATCTCCTCCTCCGAAGCCCCGTTGGCCTTCAGCACCCTGTATCGCTCGCTCTGGTTCACTGAGCGCGTGAGTATTCTCTTCACCTGCTGCGGCGTAAGGCTTCCCGAGAACGGGGCTGTCTTTTTCCCGCGCAGTTCGCGAGTGAATGCTGGCTGGAGGAACTTGACTATATGCTCGTTGATTGCTTCCTCTGCATACTGCTGCATGCGTGAGTCAATGGTTGTATGCACTTTCAATCCGTCTGTATAAACGTTATATGGTGTGCCGTCCTTCTTGAGGTTCTTGTTGCACCATCCATACAGCGGGTCGGTTTCCCAGTTGATGGAGTCACGATAGAAAGCCACATAATTCCACGAGGGGTAGTTGCTTCTTTCCGGACGTTTGGCCATCATATACAAACGCAGGAAATCACGGAAATACACCGCCACACCGTCCTTATGGTCTGATACGTGGAAGTTGAGGTCGAGAGGCTTTGCCGAGTTCTCGTTATATTCCCCCTCCGAGAGATACCCCGCCTTCACCATCTGCTGCAACACCACATTACGTCGGTCGCGGCATCGGTCGGGATTACGCACGGGGTTGAAGTATGAAGGATTCTTGCACAATCCCACAAGTGTAGCCGCCTCGTTTACGCTGAGGTCTTTTGGTTCCTTGCCGAAATAAGTGTTAGCGGCAGTCTTTATTCCCACGGCATTATGCAGGAAGTCGAAGTAGTTGAGATACATGGCTATTATCTCGTCCTTGGTATAGTATTTCTCAATCTTCACTGCAATGACCCACTCTATAGGTTTCTGCAGCGCACGCTCCATCACGCTATGTGCCTTTCCTGAGTAAAGCTGCTTCGCAAGCTGTTGGGTAATGGTTGAACCTCCTCCAGCGTTTTTCTGTCCAAGTATTCCGCGCTTGATTACGGCACGTCCAAGGGCAAAGAAGTCTATGCCCGAATGGTCGTAGAATCGTGCGTCCTCAGTTGCCACAAGTGCCTTGACGATATTAGGAGAGAGTTCGTTGTAATCCACGCACACCCGGTTCTCCTTATTATAGTTCCACGTGCCCATCACCTTGCCGTCGGCAGAGAACACCTGCGTGGCAAATCTGTTGATGGGATTCTGCAAGTCCTCGATGGGCGGCATATAACCTATCTTGCCCTCGGCAATCGCCCAAAAAGCGCTTGCGCTTCCAAATACAACCACCACGAGCAACGCCCAAAGGAAATATACAAAAGTCTTTCTCATCTACTATATTGTATGTTGATTATTTAATATTGAATATCTGTTATTGAATATTGAATTGCTGCGCATAACGCGGCTTTTCGGGGCAAAATTAGTCATTTTTGGGGAAATATGAAAGAAATATCGCATTTTTCTGCAACTTTTAACCAATATATGGAGAAAAATGTGTACCTTAGCGGCGAAAAAGAAAAAAAAGATTACACAAGAGATGGAAAAGCATGATTTTGTGACTATCGCCAACCTCACCAAGGAGAAGATTCTCTACATGATTGAGCTGGCGCAGGAATTCGAGCGACACCCCAACAGGGAACTGCTCAAAGGTAAGGTCGTGGCAACGCTCTTCTTTGAGCCATCAACACGCACACGACTGAGTTTTGAAACCGCCGCCAACAGGCTCGGGGCACGAGTAATCGGCTTCGCTGACCCTAAGATTACCAGCGGCACCAAGGGCGAAACGCTCAAGGACACTATCCTCATGGTGTCCAACTATGCCGACGTCATCGTCATGCGCCACCATATCGAGGGAGCAGCCCAATATGCCTCGGAGGTCGCACCTATACCAATAGTCAATGCCGGCGACGGTGCCCACCAGCATCCTTCGCAGTGCATGCTCGACCTGTATTCTATATACAAGACCCAGGGCACTCTTGAAAATCTGAACATCTATCTTGTGGGTGACTTGAAATACGGACGCACAGTTCACTCGCTGCTGATGGCCATGCGCCACTTCAACCCTACATTCCATTTCGTGGCTCCCAAGGAACTCTCTATGCCAAATGAGTACAAGATCTACTGCCGTGAGCACGGCATAAAATTCCAGGAGCACACGGCCTTCAACGAGAAGGTGATTGCCGATGCTGACATCCTCTATATGACCCGCGTGCAGAAGGAGCGTTTCTCCGACCTCATGGAATACGAGCGGGTGAAGAACATCTACATCCTTCGCAACGACATGCTCGCGTCGGCCAAACCCAACATGCGCATACTACATCCGCTGCCGCGCGTCAACGAGATAGCGTACGATGTGGATACCAATCCGCATGCCTACTACATCCAGCAGGCGGGCAACGGACTCTTCGCACGCCAGGCAATCTTCTGCGACGTGCTTGGCATAACGCTCGACGAAGTCAAGAATGACAAGACAATTATTTTTTAAAACACAGAGGCACAAAGACACGGAGGTATTCTTTTATAAAGCTTAAGTAAAGACACAAGGAGAAAAACTCTGTAACTCCGTGACTCTGTGTTCAATAATAAAGAAACTATGGCAAAGAATGAGATTATGGTGACCGCCATTGAGAATGGTACCGTCATCGACCACATACCGGCTGAGAAAACCTACGAGGTGGCTACATTGCTGCACCTCGCTGAAATAACCACACCCGTAACCATCGGATGCAACTACCGCTCGAAGAAACTCGGACGAAAGGGCATCATCAAGGTGGCAGACAAGTTCTTCACCGACGAGGAGATTTCACGACTCTCGGTGCTTACCCCCAATGTCGTGCTCAACATTATCAAGGACTACGAAGTGGTGGAGAAGAAAACCGTCATCACACCGGATGAACTTAGGGGTATCGTAAGATGCAACAACCCGAAGTGCATCACCAACAACGAGCCGATGGACACGCTCTTCCACGTGGTGGATAAGGAAAACGGCATCCTCAAGTGCCACTACTGCGAGAAGGAGCAGGATATAAATAAGGTGGAGTTGGTGTAGCCCCAGCCCCCTCCAACTCCCCCGAGAGGGAGAGCTAAGAAAGTCATAAACATTAATAATTTTAATTATATAATAGTATTAACAGTGCTCACCGCCTTTAAAGCATTCCTTTTTCCTCCCCTCGGGGAGGTCAGGAGGGGGCTTTTTGAGTGGGCAAAATAATTACAAAAGATGAAAAGAGATCAGGAGATTTTTGACCTTATCGAGAAAGAGCACCAGCGCCAGCTTAAAGGCATGGAACTGATTGCTTCGGAGAATTTCGTTAGTGACCAGGTAATGGAGGCTATGGGTTCATACCTCACCAACAAGTATGCCGAGGGCTATCCCGGCAAGCGCTACTACGGCGGTTGCGGCGTGGTTGACCAGGTGGAACAGCTTGCCATCGACCGTGTATGCAAACTCTTCGGAGCTGAATATGCCAACGTACAGCCGCACTCCGGCGCACAGGCAAACGCTGCCGTTCTTTTAGCAGTGCTTCAGCCGGGTGACACCTTCATGGGTCTCAACCTTGCCCATGGCGGACACCTCTCACACGGTTCTGCCGTAAACACTTCGGGTATCCTCTATCGTCCCGTTGGCTACGACCTCAACAAGGAGACTGGCCGAGTGGATTACGACGAGATGGAAAGACTCGCCATCGAGAACAAGCCGAAACTCATCATCGGCGGCGGTTCTGCATATAGTCGCGAATGGGATTACAAGCGTATGCGCGAGATTGCCGACAAGGTTGGCGCACTCCTGATGATTGACATGGCTCACCCTGCCGGACTTATCGCTGCCGGCCTGCTCGACAATCCCGTGAAGTATGCACACATCGTGACATCCACCACCCACAAGACTCTCCGCGGTCCTCGTGGAGGTATCATCCTTATGGGCAAGGACTTCGAGAACCCATGGGGACTGAAGACTCCCAAGGGCGTAACCAAGATGATGAGCCAGCTGCTCAACTCTGCCGTGTTCCCCGGACAGCAGGGCGGACCTCTTGAGCATGTCATCGCTGCCAAGGCCGTTGCCTTCGGAGAGGCATTGCAGCCTGAGTTCAAGGAGTGGGCTTTGCAGGTGAAGAAGAACGCAGCCGTATTGGCAGAGGAACTCGTAAAGCGTGGCTTCTCTATCGTCAGCGGCGGTACCGACAACCACTCTATGCTGGTTGACCTGCGCTCCAAATATCCCGACTTGACCGGTAAGGTGGCTGAGAACGCTCTCGTGGCTGCTGACATCACCGTCAACAAGAACATGGTGCCGTTTGACTCCCGCTCCGCATTCCAGACAAGCGGTATCCGCCTCGGCACTCCTGCCATCACCACCCGTGGTGCCAAGGAAGACCTGATGGTGCTCATCGCCGAACTCATCGAGGAGGTGCTCAACGACCCGGAGAACGAGCAGGTAATAGCTAGCGTTCGTGCTCGTGTCAACGAGACAATGAAGAACTATCCGCTGTTCGCTTATTAATTTATATAACACAGAGACACTGAGACACAGAGATTACCAACTCTGTGACTTTGTGTCTCTGTGTTCATTTTATATATATTGAATGGAAAAGCAAAAGATAATTCTTTCGGACAATATCACGGAAGCACTGGAGAGTGCCATCGCCGACCTGAAGCACGACAAACTGTTCATGCTCTGCGACGAGACAACGCTTCACCTCTGCGCTCCAGTAGTACAGTCTATCGCCGACAGGGCCGGTATGATTACCATCCCTGCCGGCGATACTAATAAAGGACTGGAGTCGATGAGCCACGTGTGGGGCGAACTGCAGCGCATGGGGGCAACACGCCACTCGCTGATGATAAACCTCGGAGGCGGTATGGTTACTGACCTCGGAGGATTTGCCGCCTCCACATTCAAGCGAGGCATCAAGTTTATCAATATCCCCACCACTCTTCTTTCTATGGTTGATGCCTCTGTAGGCGGAAAGACGGGTGTAAACTTCGGCGGACTGAAGAACGAGATTGGCGTGTTCAACAATGCCGACTGTGTCATCCTCGACACGGTATTCCTAAAGACCATGGACGACGAGAACCTCTGTTCGGGATATGCCGAGATGCTCAAGCACGGACTCATCAACAACGAGGAGATGTGGGCAGAGCTTGTCAACTACGACATCCATAATCTCGACCTCTCCCGGCTCCAGCGCATGGTGGCTGAATCAGTAGCCGTAAAGGAGCGCATTGTTCTCGAGGACCCCTTGGAGCATGGCATACGCAAGGCTCTCAACGTGGGCCACACCATGGGTCACGCCTTCGAGTCGTTTGCCATGAAGCGCACTCCTATACTCCACGGCTATGCCGTTGCCTACGGCATCATCTGCGAGTTGTATCTCAGTGCCAAGAAGGCAGGCTTCCCCACCGACAAGCTCCACCAGACCGTCAGCTACATCCGCGGGCATTACGGCTCCCTGTCCTTCACCTGCGATGACTACGACGAACTTCTTGCCCTGATGAAGCATGACAAGAAGAACGTGGCGGGAACGATTAACTTCACTCTCCTCCGCGGCATAGGCGACATCCTCATCAACCAAACTGCCACAACCGAGGAAATCAAGGAAGCCCTCGACTTCTACCGCGAGGGATAAGTTTTTATAGCGTTTATTTTAAACACAGAGCACAGAGACACTGAGATGAAATATTCTTAGTGTTATGAATATACATAGTTGTGAAAGATGGAACGCCCTGAAAGGGCAAAAGCACATAGCCCAGGGCAAAGCGAAGCGACACCCTGGGGTGTTGTATTACAAATATGGTTGGAACGCCCTGAAAGGGCAAAAGCGTTATTCTCAGCGGCAATTACGCTTTTGCCCTTTCAGGGCGTTTATCGCAATAACATTATAAACCCAGGGCGTTGCCCTGGGCTATGAGCTTTTGGGCTTTCAGCCCGTGTTCACGACCCTTGGGCTTTTGTGAACCGAATTTACGACCGTATAGATAAAACAAAATCGGGCTGCACCCAATGGGATGCAGCCCGATTTTGTTTTATCTGAATCTCAATCTGAGATTAGTCCTTGCGGATAACCACCTTGGTGCCGTTGATGATATACATACCGGCAGGTATTCTTGTGATATCGCTTGCGCCGTTCACTCTCTGAACAAGACGGCCAGAAACATTGTAAACATCGAATGACTCGCCGAACTTGGCAACAATGTTCTTGATAGCAGTCTCGATACCAGAAGTAGTGCCGTGGATTTCAAGGTTAGTAGCCGGCATCACAGCTGGAATCTCCTCCTGCCATCCGTCGAACTTCATACCCTCTTCTACAGTAGGCTCGTAAGCAGGAATCTCCTCACCATACTTAACCTCAGCTACATTAACTACCTCACCGTTTACATAGTATGTTACAATGTAAGTGTTAACCTCATAAACTGCCTCATACCAAACATTGTTTGCAGGAACAGTCTCAGCAACCTCGGGAGTCCATCCTACGAATGTGTAACCCTCAACCTCGGGAGCCTCAGGAGCCACGATCGGCGAACCGTAAGTCATAGTCTGCTTTTTAACTGTCTTGCCATTAGCGATGAAGTAAACAACATACTTGTTAACACTCCAGTTGGCAGTGATTACCAATACGCCATTATCAACATCCTCGGGCATTACTTCAGGAATAGTCTTGTCCCATCCCTTGAAGGTGTAACCCTCTCTTGCGGGAACCTCAGGAATCTCTGTGATTTCCTCACCTGGCTTATACTGATATTCAACCTTGTTGTCATCCCAGAATACGAAGCGCAGAGTGATGATGTCCTGCTTCCACTGGGCTGTGTAGGTTACGTCTTTGGCAGGAACAGTAGCGTCAACTTCAGGAGACCAACCGAGGAATACCCAACCTGCTCTTGTTGGATCTGCAGGAGCTGTGATTTCTGCACCATAGTCAAGTTCCTTTTCATAAATTGTTTCTCCTTCAGAAACGAACTTAACTGTATATTGGTTGATGGTCCAGGTAGCCTTTGTCTGGAAACCGTCAACTGGCATTGTCTCAGGCAGTACGGGATCCCAAGCATTGAAGGTGTAACCTTCCTT
>JALERP010000191.1 GCA_022764085.1 Prevotella sp. | reverse complement strand
AGAGCCCGTCGTTCATGATGGTACTTACGGCTGTAGGCAAGTATGCTTACAGACGTAATGACGGCGTATGGCTGGTACCAATAGGATGCTTGAAGGATTGAAGAGGAACGGAGAGTCCCGCGGAGTGGTGATGAACTTCCTCGCTACACAAGGTCTGAAAAAACCATGTGCCTCAAGGAAAGAAAACGAGTTGTATATTTAAATAATACGAAAGGAAAAGTCGGGCTAACAACCTATGCGGTTGTAGCCCGACATTACCTCCCATGGGTTGATGATTTTCTTGATGTTATTACTTCTTCTTTGTCGAAGTGGTCTTCTTTGTTGATGTTGTCTTCTTTGTTGATGTTGTCTTCTTTGTCGAAGTTGTTTTCTTTGTTGATGTTGTCTTATTTGTGGTAGTACTCTTTGTGACTGTTGGAGCAGGCTTGTAGTACTTAAGAGCCTCGGGCAACCATCCCTGGATATTCTTTATGCGGGTGGCATCGCTGGGGTGGTCGCTAAGGATAGAGTAGGAACTGCCTGTGGCTTGAGCCATTCTCTGCCAGAAAGCCACAGCCACGTTTGGATCGTAGCCAGCCATGGCTGCAAAGATCAATCCCATACGGTCGGCCTCGCTCTCCTGACTGCGTGAATATGCTGCTCCACCGAGGGTAGTTCCGATACCGAATACCGTGGAGCTAATCTGCTGCAGGTTGGCACTTGCTCCCGCCCCCTGAAGCACAGCCCCTAGAATCTGTCCGCCATACTGCTTTCTCACCTCGTTGCTCATTCTCTCTGCCGAGTGCTTTGCCACGGCATGGGCTATCTCATGCCCCAACACCACAGCGAGCGACGCTTCGTCCTTGGTCACTGGCAATATGCCTTCGAACACCACAATCTTTCCGCCAGGCATACAGAAGGCATTTACGCTTTTGTCCTGCACGAGGTTGAACTCCCACTTGTATTGCGACACCTCTGCGCCCAAGCCGTTCTGCTGCAGATAGCTCACCACGGCATTGGCGAGGTTCTGTCCCACGCGCTTCACCATTGCCGTATTGGTGGCATTGGTCGAGGGCTTTGCGGTCTTCATATACTTCTGATACTCCTGATTGCTGAGGCTCAGCACCTGTTCATCGCTCACGAGTATGTTCTGCTTGCGCCCTGTGATGGGCACCGTACTTGTAGTGCCGCAACTGCTTGCCAAAACGGCCATGAGTGCCGACACAAATAACATTTTCATCTTTTTCATATATTTATTGCTTTTAAAATCTGCTGCAAAGTTACTCATTATATATGAAATGACAAAGGATATCGGCAAAAAACTCTTGAAATATACAAATCACCGAACAAATCTTCCACAAATTACCGAAAATTGCAAAAAAAGTTTTGGTAGTTAGGAATATATATATTAATTCATACGCCACAATCCGCAAGGACATGCTTGCCAATGATGCCAGTACACTTGACGAAGACACAGTGGCTGACTATATCAAGGCATAGAAAAAACAGTTTGTCATAGAAGACCTTGTGGCGTGGAATCCGAACGTCAGAAGCAAGTCGGCCATCAGGACAAGCTTTTTTGCCGAGGCGGCAGAAGTGGAGAACATCTCTCTGCCAGATGATTTCTGGGAGGAGATATAATGATTGTTAATAAGTTGGTCAATCTTTCCCCTTATAGGATAATAAATATTAAAAATGTGCGAAATATCACGTTTTTCATAGGAAAAATGTGTAATTTTGCCACAAATTCATAGGAATGGAAATAACGAGAGATATATTTATCGACCTGAAGGCTTGGAAAGACAGCAAACGAAGGAAACCATTGGTGATGCAGGGTGCACGCCAAGTGGGCAAGTCGTGGGCATTGAGAAAATTCGGTGAGGCATGTTTTGAGAAGTTAGCATATTTCAATTTCGATACAATGCCTGAACTTAAGGAAGATTTCAAGCGCAGCAAGCGTCCGGCGGATATTATTAAGGTGTTGGAGATGACATCTGGTATGAGCATACAGCCAGACACCACCCTTATAGTATTCGACGAGGTGCAGGAATGTAATGAAGCGCTGAACAGTTTGAAATATTTCTGTGAAGATGCACGTGATTATGCAATAGCCTGTGCCGGTTCATTGCTTGGTGTTGCACTCAATCGTCAAGGTGCTTCGTTTCCAGTAGGCAAGGTTGATTTCATTACTCTCTATCCATTGTCGTTCACTGAGTATTTGCGAGCTATTGATACGGGGTTGCATTCATCTTATATGATGATAGACGGCAGTATGCCTGTCCCCGAAGTGCTTCATGGTCGATTGATTGAGGCATATAAGGCGTATCTCGCATTGGGTGGTATGCCGGAAGCAGTCAGTGATTTTGCCGACAATCGTGAATGGCAGGCTGTGCAAACAATTCAGCAGAATATATTAAAGTCCTATTCCCTTGACTTTTCGAAACATATCAACAACAAAGACATACCACGTGTGTTCCAAGTGTGGAACAGTTTGCAAGACCAACTGGCTAAGGAAGACCGCAAATTCCGTTATGCCGACATACAAAAGGGAGCGAGGGCCAGGGAATATGAGTCTGCCATCGAATGGCTTTGCCTTGCCGGAATCGTGCAGAGGGTAAATATGATTGAAACTCCTCGTTTGCCATTGTCTGCATACAGCAAGAGCAATGCCTTTAAATTGTATCTGAATGATGTCGGTCTGTTGTGCAGTAAGTTTTCATTGTCTGCTCAATCTGCAATATCCGGCAACAGACTATTCACTGAGTTCAAAGGCATTTTATCGGAAAACTATGTATTGCAATCGTTGATACGGCAATTCGGTGACAGTATTTTTTACTGGACTTCCGGCAATACGGCAGAAGTGGAATTTGTCTTGCAGATGAATAATGAGATAGTGCCGGTGGAGGTGAAGTCTGAAAACAATGTCAAGGCTAAGAGTCTGTCCATTTACCGTAAGACCTATTCTCCATCATTGTCTTTGCGTTTCTCTACAAGGAACATCCGCAAGGATGATGACCTTCTAAACCTGCCCCTATATCTTGCCGACAGGATATCGGAGATATATGGTATGACATCTGTATTTCAATAGTGTCTTACGACAAAGATTTGGGGATTTTCCTACATTTTTAGGAAAAAGATGTAAGCGTCTCCACGATGACGTATTGCGTTGTCCAAATTAATTGTTTACCTTTGCCGCGTTTTTTAAAAAGGTAACAATGAAAATAGCAGAAGAACGTTATGAGGAGACTTGGAACAGTTATCTTGAGCTTCTCAACAA